>JAGRMK010000506.1 GCA_020441345.1 Paracoccaceae bacterium | reverse complement strand
GCCGATGTGGTGGTGCGCTCTTACGACGAATCGGTGGCACTGGAGGGCGAGGAGATGGCCAACCGTGGCGTCGAGCTGCCGCCGACCATCGTGGACCCGGACGTGATCTATGCCGCCGTCGAGGCCGAGAAGCTGAGGCGTGCGCAGGAGCAGGAAGCAAAGAAGGAATAGCCCGGCACCCGCCTTACAGGCGGATAACGTAGTCTTTCCGCGTTGTCTCGATCACTTCCCAGGTGCCGGCAAAGCCCGGGCGCAGCATGAAGCTGTCGCCGGCGCCGACGTGATGGGCAACGCCATCGGCGCCGGTGATGACGGAATGGCCGGAGAGGATGCGGCAGTATTCCCATTCGTCGTAACTGATCCGCCACTTGCCGGGCGTCGCCTGCCAGATGCCGCAGTAAAGCCCGTCGCGCTCTTCGAGGTTCCAGGTGGTGAAGACGGGATCGCCCGCCAGCACCTTTTCGGGGGCGGGGCGCTCGGTTTCGCCGGGTCCTTTCGGTGCGACGGGTTCGAAGGGGGCAGACATGGGGGTCTCCGGGGCAGATGCGTGCCGATCCTGGCCCGGAGACGCGGGGGAATGCAAGCGCCTGCCCAGGGCGCGCTGCCGGTGCTGCTTGTTCCGGCAGGTAGCCATTTGGCCGGTGACGTCCGGGCAGAGGACGCCCCGCATCGCCGCTCCCGGCCCTTCGCCGGAATGATCGGGGCCCTTCGAGAAAAACCCGGCCACCAGCTCCGCGTCGCATTCCGGCGGAAAAAGGTCCGCCACCGGGCCGTCAAACAGCCCCTAGGTCATTATCTGTCTTGCCTGGTCCGTATCTGCCCGACTGTCCCGCGCCGCTTCATGGGTCAATCGGGCGCAAAAAAGGCGCCTTGCGGAAGGCGCCTTTCCAATTTTCCCCGGTCCGGTGGGTTGCCGCCGATCAGCTTTTGCGGCGCCGCAGCAGGGCGCCAAGGCCGAGGGCAGTGGCCAGCAGCGGCAGGCCTGCCGGCAGCGGAACCGGCTCGGGGCCGGGCACGTCGCCATCGTCCTTGTTGCAGTCGGCTTTGATCACGCCCTGGATAGCAACACATTCAAAGACCAGGCTCTCGAGCCGCAGCTGATCGCTGTTCGCCTGTCCATTCTGCTTCGACACAGCCGACAGAGGGTTCTGCGGATGGCCGGCAATCCCGACCGCGAACATGGAAACGCCGGCATAGTCCGGAGCACCCAGGGTGAATGTGTCATTCTGCGGGCCAGCGCCGGTAGCGCGGGTCTCGACCAGCGTCAGCGGAAAGGACGTGCTCAGCGACGTCATGAGATCGACATCATCGCCGCCGTTGTCGTTCTGGTTGAACTTGACCTTGCCGATCGTCACAGCGCTCGAGAAGCTGAAGACAACGACCTCGGGGCCGCCATTCGCGGGAATGGCATCGAGCATCCCGTTCTTGCAGGGTTTGGTGTTCAGATCGTCACAGACGCCAAGGCCCTGATTGTTCAGGTCCAGGTCGGCCTGGTCAAACGGGGTCACCGATCCGCCGATCTGGGCGGGCCGGGTGTAGCTGTACCCCTTTACCGTAACGGTGATCGACCCAACGTTGAACGACCACTCGCTCAACTGTTGGGGAGGCGTCGTCGCGAAGCCCACCGTGGCTGCCGATGCGCCCATCGGAAGCATCACGCCGGCAATGGCTGCCGCCAGAAGAGAACCAAGTTTCATAGTCAACCCCATAGGCATCGCACCGCCCACCCCGGGGGCACCTTTGATCGCCACATGCAAATTTTAGCATGTTGCCTTGGAGTCTTCGACTCGATTCGGCAGAATTGCGCAGATTGTGGAAAAATTTTCCCCACCGATAGCGTCAGCATAGCGACCACGACGTGATGATCTGCGCGCAAACACAACTTCTGGTGGATACTTGCTGCGTTCGATGGGCCAGGGGGATGGCATCGGGTCTGGGCAGCAGCAGCACATGATTCGAGCCCTGGCACCGT
>JAGRMK010000505.1 GCA_020441345.1 Paracoccaceae bacterium | reverse complement strand
TGGATCATCGATTCGCGCGATGAGGTGACAGGTCAGCGGCTCGACGAATTGCACGATCCGTTCAAGCTCTATCGCTGCCATACGATCATGAACTGCACCACCACCTGCCCCAAGGGTCTGAACCCCGCAAAGGCGATTGCCGAGATCAAGAAACTGATGGTCGAGCGCGTCGTCTGACCGAAGGGCCGACACACAAAAAGCCGCGGGGGGTTCCCGCGGCTTTTTCCTTTGTTCGGGATAGACCGGGCGCCGTTTCCAGTAAGGGGCCATGACAACGCCGCGCATGCTGCGTCCCGGCGTCGCCCCCCCCGAAGCCCTTGCTGCTGGATTTGTCCTGCCCGGAAGCCAGGCAGCATGCCTATCGGCCCAACAACCCGTTCAGCGCGGCCTGGCCCGATTGCAACAGCACCAACGCGGAACTCATCCCGCTTTGCGACTGGATCTGTTGCACTTGTCCCGCCAGAAAGAACTGGCGCGTCAGTGTCTCAATTCTGGTTTTGTCAGCGAACTGGGAAATCGTCTCGCTCCCCACCAGCCGCTCTGTCCGCCCTTTCAGGATCTGCACCTGCTGGTCGATATCCAGTGTTCCGAAGCTCGAAGGTAGCAAGAAAGCCGTCTCGAAAACTGCGCGCAGGCTCGGCGTGCCCAACACCGTATACCATTTCGTTGCTTCGGAACTACCCTGCGCGGCTAGATCCGACAGATCGCGTTCAACCGCCAGCGCCATGCGCATCGAATCATCTTGCTGCCCGACCGCTTCTTCAAAGGATCTGCTCTGGAACTTCGCAAGCAAGGTATCGGCGAAGCCTGGGGCCTGACTTCGGGGTACGGGACCATCGCCAAAGCCAAACGCCTTGGCAAGGTTCATGTATCGCTTGTCGGTCAGGCGGCTGACGAAGCTGCCCTCTGTTGTGGTGGAGCTTTCCAGAACCTTCTCGACATAGGCCCGATTGGGCAGATCATCCGCAAGACCGAACGCGGTCAGCGCCACGCGCAACAGCCTGCGGTCCGCGACCAGATCCTGCGCAGAGGCAATGGCGCCGATGTTTTCGCGCACATATGCCTCATCGCGTTGCGCCGCGGGGGTATTTGCATGAGCCTGTGTCTGCGCTGGCATTGTGCGCTGCAAGAAGCGCCAGCCGACGAAACCCTCCAGTGGCAGGACCGGTTGAAAGCTCATTGCCGCGTCGCCGCCATGAGGCGTTCCTCACGTGGAAGAAGCCCGCGCAGATGGCGCATCGCCGGGTAATACTCGCCTTCCAGAACGGCGCGCGATGCCCTGGCCAGCGAATCCCGGCTGTCGCGATCCGTCAGGACCTGGCTAAGCTGCTCAATCCCTCGCAGCAGTTGATGTTCGGCTTCTTTCGGGTCGGCATCGCCAGAAAGCACCAGTTGCGCGATATAGCAGACGCGGCTGACAGGGGTGCGCACACCTTCGGGGTGGATCGCATCGCGCAGGCGCAAGATATTCGCATTCGGGGTGACAATGGAAAACCGGCTGCGCCGATCCCCGTTCTCGATCACCGCACCATTGATCAAAACGCGCTCATGAGGGGCAAGTTTCAGGATCAGACCGCTCATGACGCAACCCTTTGCCCGCGCAATCCGCGCATGACGGCGGTGTTGATTTCGGCGAGCGCATCAGCCGTTGCCTCTCCCGCCAGAACCTTGCTGGTATGGCGGAGTGTGAATTCTGCCAGATAGAACATTCTGGCTTTGAGGTCGTTTGGAAAGGCGTTTTCGGCACTCGCAAGATCCGCGGCAAAGACCGTCCACAGCCGGCGATTGTCATGCAGCGCGAGAACAAGCTGCGGGCTGGTTCTGCCCAGCGGATGTGGCAAATGCGCCTGTATGCGTCCGGTAATCCGGGCAAGGACATCATACTCGATATCGCGTGGCGTCTTCAGGGTCTTGGTGTTCAGTCCATAGTTCGAAAGGGCGTGGGCAACGGCGCTCATTATTAGGCCTCATGGTGCGAAGTCATGGGTCAGGTGGGAAGCGGCCGGGGCCAATGGCCCCGGCCAATGCCTCAGCGGAAGAGCGACAGGATGTTCTGCGGCGCCTGGTTGGC
>JAGRMK010000504.1:1380-4548 GCA_020441345.1 Paracoccaceae bacterium | reverse complement strand
CGCGCCGACAGCGCCAGGTTCATCGCCTGTCCCGTGGTCCCCGAGGTGCGATGCAGGCGCACGGCCTGGTCGCGCGAGGCCGCCATGTAAGCGCCAAAGGGCGGCTGTGCGGCCTGCGACAGACGCAGCTGCGATTTGTCTGACAATGGCAGATCAGGCAGATCCCGCAGATCGCGCGGCACCCGCGCATCGCCCCAAAGCGCCTTGTAGAATTCTGAATTTGCTTCAACAAAGCCGATTTGCCTCTGCCAAGCCGCGGCTTGATACGGGTGCAGGGCTTCGGGTGCTTGGCGGTGGGCCGCATCGATGAGCGTCATGGCGTCAATCCTCGGTGCCATAGCAGGGTCAGCGTATCGACCACCGCCTGCCGGTCGGTGGAAATAGCGCGCAGGCTGGGATCTTGCGACAGCAACAGCCCGGTCAGATACTGGTCCGTCATACCGCCCAGCGCATAGGCCCGGCGCAGCAGTTCCGCACGATCCACCGGGCGCCCGGCGCCGCGCCACTGCCGTTCCGCCGCCGCCACCACCCCGTCCAGCCAGTCGCGGTTCAGGGTCTGGAACGCCTCGCGCGCCTCGGGATAGCCATCGAGATGATTGACCAGGCAGGCCATCAACCCGGTGTTGTTCTCGAACAGCGCAACATAGGCCGCCGTCGCCGCGCGCACCGGATCCGCGGGTTCGCGCCGCGAGGCCTGCCGCATCCGCGTTTGCAGGAAACCGATGAACTCCAGCAGAACCGCACCGATCAGCGCATTGCGATCCGGAAAATAGAGATAGAAAGTCCCGTGCGAAATCCCCGCCGCCGCACATAGCCTGGTCACGGTAAGCGCGCCGGGTGGTGTGTCGTCAAGACATTGGCAAAGCGCGGCGCAAAGCGCGGCGCGGGTGCGCAATCCCTTGCGCGCGCCGTCAGATTCGACGCGCAGAACCTCTGCGAAAACAAGCGGTTCATCTCGGTCCGAGGGACATTCGGGGTGGGGGTTGGGAATCATCATTCGACCAATAAATAAACCTGACATCAGTTTCAGTTTACTGTCAGAACAGACCCCGTCAATCCCGTTTGTTCACAGTGAATCCGCGCCGCGGGGGCCCCGCGGCGCGGATCATTTCAGGTCCCCTGCCCGGCCAACCGGTCGATCAGATCGCGGAACTGCGCGGTCTGATAGCCATAGGGCGTGCAGGCACCGATCAAGGCGTCTGTCGGCTGACGCCCGGCCAGCGCCAGCGCCCAGACGATCGACGACCGGTTGCCCGAGGCACAATAGGCGAACACCTTGCCTTCGGTGCCGTCGATCGCGGCGCGCTGCACCTCGACCATCTCCATCGTCAAGGCGCTGCCGATCACCGGGTTGACGACAAACCCCATGCCCGCCGCCTCGACCAGCGGGCGCAAGGTCTCTGCGGCGAGATCGGCGGGCACCTCGGCGTCCGGGCGATTGCAGATCACCATGGCGAAACCCGCCGCGGCGAGCGCGGGAATGTCGTCAGGGGAAATTTGTGGCGAGACGGCGTATGTCTCGGAAAGTGGTCGGATATCCATTTCGGGGTCCCCAGGTTTGTGGATCAGCCAAGCGCCGCAGCCATCGCGTTCAGACGCGTTCGGAACGCGGGCGCGACGACCATACCCGCCAACATCGCAATCAGGAAGACCAGACCGCCCACGCCTCCCCAGGTGATAGAGGCGATCGCCGGCCCCGGGCAGAGCCCCACAAGACCCCAACCTGCACCGAACATCAACGAGCCCAGCACCAGGTTGCGGTCGATCTCGGACCCCGGCTTGCCAGGCAGTTCATCGCCCAGAACCGCCCGCGCCCGGCGCGCCGCGATGTTCCACGCCACCGCCATGGGCAAAATCGCGCCGCCCAGCACGAAGGCCAGCGTTGGATCCCAGTCGCCGAAGATGTCCAGCCAGCCCTGCACCTTGCGGGTGTTGGTCATCCCCGACACCAGCAGCCCCGCGCCGAACAAGCCGCCGGCAATGAAATTCGTGATCAGGCGCAGCATGTCAGATGACCTCCAGCAGGTGACGGAAAACGATGACGGCCAGGCCGCCCGAAATCAGGTAAAAGATCGTCGCGCCGATGCCGCGCAGCGAAAACCGCGAGATCCCGCAAACACCGTGCCCCGAGGTGCACCCATTCGCCAGCCGCGTGCCGACGCCGACCAGAAGGCCCGCGAAGACAACGGCATAGAGGTTTTCGGTGATATTGGTCTCGACCACGACGGTATAGACCGGCTTGACCAGCAGCGGCACCAGCGCGAGACCGGCAATGAAGGCGACGCGCTCGGCCCAGGTCGACCAGCCAGAGCGGTCCACCAGACCGCCGATAATCCCCGAAGCGCCCATGATGCGCCCGTTGACCAGCAGGTGAAACGAGGCCGCGAGGCCAATCATGAGGCCCCCGACGAGGCCCCAAATCCATTCGATTTGCATGTTCTATTCCCGTTTCCGTGCCCGGTGCCTTGCTGCCCGGGCTTGCGTTGACGTTGGTGTTCGTGGGATGGCCCCCGGTCCTGGCACTCTCCCTGCCGCGACCGGGGGAGGTGAATCAGATCCCGTTCACCGGGATTTTCAGATAGCTTACGCCGTTGTCCTCGGCCGGGGGCATCTGCCCCGCGCGCATGTTGACCTGCAACGACGGAATGATCAGCCGCGGCATTGCCAGCGTCGAATCCCGCTGGGTGCGCATCGACACGAAGTCTTCGGCCGGTTTGCCAGCGCCGACGTGGATGTTGAACGCCTTTTGCTCGGCCACCGTGGTTTCCCAGGCGAATTCGTCGCGCCCCGGCGCCTTGTAATCGTGGCCGACAAAAATCCGCGTTGCATCCGGCAGGGCCAGGATCTTCTGGATCGACTGGTAAAGGGTTTCCGCCGACCCGCCGGGAAAGTCACACCGCGCCGTGCCGAAATCTGGCATGAACAGTGTGTCACCAACAAAGGCCGCATCGCCCACAACATAAGTCAGGCAGGCCGGGGTATGGCCAGGCGTGTGCAACACGTCGCCGCGCATCTGGCCGATGTGGAAGCTGTCGCCTTCCTTGAACAGCCTGTCGAATTGCGATCCGTCGCGCTGGAATTCGGTGCCTTCGTTGAACACCTTGCCGAACGTGTCCTGCACGACACGAATATTCTCGCCGATGCCGATCTTGCCGCCCAGCTTTTCCT
>JAGRMK010000504.1:0-1254 GCA_020441345.1 Paracoccaceae bacterium | reverse complement strand
GGCCCGAGGCATAGTCGAAATCGAGGACGGAATCGATTACGGCGCATTTCAGGCTGGACGGATCGCGCACCACATAGGTGATGGTAAAGGTGGCTTCGTCAAAAAAACCATAAACTTCGGGCGTCATGGGCTGGCTCCATTGTTGTGCTGACAGGGAATATAGCGCCCCGTTTTCATATTGCAAGTTTTGAATGTGACTTTCTTGACATGGATCATGCAGGTTTTCCCATTCCGCTGTAGTCTGACGCCAACTGGAACCAGGAGAGGCCCGATGACCGAGTTTTCCGCCGAAGAGCTCACCCACCGCAAAGGACAGTTGACGCAACGCCTGGCCGAACTGGGCGTGCGCCTGCATGGCATCGAAGACGAATTGCTGTCGCATCAGTCGAAGGACTGGGAAGATCTGGCGACCGAGCGGGAACAGGACGAAGTCCTCACCTCGATCGGTGACGGCGGCAAGGAAGAGATCCGCATGATCCAGGCGGCCCTGAAGCGCCTGTCAGAGGGTGAATACGGGTTCTGCACCACTTGCGGCGCGCGGATCACCGACGAACGGCTCGATGTGCTGCCCGCAACCCCGTTTTGCCGCAACTGCGCGCATTGATCGGGCGCCGGATCAGCAAGGCCGGGGGTCACGGTGCCCGAGCGTGAACGCCTGCGGGCGTGAAATCGTTGCATCTCTTGCCGGGTTTGCGTCTAATGTCGGTGTATCTGCGCCGGAGGAGACGTGAACCAGCACCCCCCACCCCACGCCGGCCCGCTGCGCGGGGCCGAGGCCCCGGCGCAGCATGTAACGCGGCGGGTGCAAGATGGGGTCGCGGTGCTGAGCATGGCGGGCCCCGATGGCAACCGTCTGGGCCCCGATCTGGTGGCGGCGCTGGATCACGCGCTTGCCGTAGCCTGGCGTGACGAGGGCGTGCGCGCCGTGGTGTTGACCGGGCGGGGTGCCGATTTCTGCGCCGGTCCCTGGTCAGACCTGCCGCCGCCCGGCCCCGAGCCCGTCGAACCCGCGCCGGTGATCGCCGCTCTGGTCGATCTTTGCTCCGCCCTTGCCTCTGCCCCCAAGCCCGTGGTCTGCGCGCTGCACGGGCGGGTGAATGCGGGCGGGCTGGCTCTGGCGCTGGCCGCGCAGGGTTGTGTCGCCGACACCCGCGCGACGCTGCATTTCCCCGAACCACGGTTGGGACGCCTGCCTCCCGGCAGCGGCGCGGTGCGGCTGGCCTGGCGGGTCGGCGCCGCCGAGGCGCTGCGCCT
>JAGRMK010000040.1 GCA_020441345.1 Paracoccaceae bacterium | reverse complement strand
GGTGGAGTTGCGGCAGTTCCACGACGGACTGCGCGACGGCGACGCGCTCTATGCCGATTTTCTTGAAACGCTGGGCTTTGCGGTGCCGGTCACCGCCATCACCCCCCCGCGCGACCCCAACCCCCGGCTGGACGACCGGATCCTGGACATCCAGCGCGCCCTCCTCCGTGCGAACCTGCCGAAATGGATGGTCGATCAGGCCGCGACCCGCATGGCGGCCAACCTCGTCGCCGAGGACGCCCAAGAGGAGCTGAAGGGGACACCGGATCTCGACGCGATCGCCCAGGCGGCGCGCGCTGGCATCACCACTCTCGCCACGCTACCCGGTGCCGCGCTCGACCTTGGGGCAATGACCGCTGATCTGCCCCGCATCCAGGACAACGCCGAAGCGCGCGCCCTGCGCGACCTGGTCATCCTGCTGGCCGGGGAACTGGCGCATTTGCGCAGCCTGCAACAGCAGAGCGCGCTCAAACTGATCGCACTGGAAAAGCGGCTCGATGCCCTCTTGCCCGGCGCGGACGGGGACCGGTGAGGGTTCTCTATTACAACTGGGTCGATTACCGCGACCCCGAGCAGCGGGGCGGCGGTGTCAGTGTCTATCAGCGCAACCTGATCGAGGGGCTGGCCGCGCGGGAAGGGATCGAAACCGCGTTCCTGTCATCGGGGCTGGCCTATGACCTGCGCCCCGGCCCGCCGCGTATCGAGACCCTCGATGCCGGGCCGAGCCCGCGCTATTGCCTGGTCAACTCGGGCCTGGTGGCGCCATCGCACGCCGATTTCGGCGGAGCCGCGCAGCTTGATCACCCTGCGACCGAAGCTGCCTTTGCCGCCTTCGTGGATCGCACCGGTCCCTGGGACGTGATCCATTTCAACAACCTCGAAGGGCTGCCCGCGCATGTCCTGGCTCTGAAAGAGCGCTGGCCGGGAACCAAATTCGTGCTGTCGCTGCACAACTACTATCCGATCTGCCCACAGGTGAACCTGTGGCACGCCGAGACCGAAACCTGCCCCGGTTTCGACGCAGGGCAACGTTGTGTCACGTGCCTGCCCGCGCACCCAGACCCGCGCGCCGCGCGTCTGGCCTATGCGGTGGGCTGGAACCTGTCGCGAATCGGCGTCAGGCCGGGGACCTGGGCCCATGACAAGGCGTTTCGCCCGGCGCTGGGTCTGGCCTGGCGTGCCGCCCGTCGCGTGCTGCGCCTGCGCCATGCCCGGCGCATCGCGCCGGCAGCCAGCCCCGCTGCGCCAGATGGCCGCCCCTTCGCCGAACGCCGCGCGCGCATGGTGGCGTTGATAAACACCCGATGCGATGCCGTGGTCTGCGTATCGAACCGGGTGCGCCAGATCGCCGAAGCGCATGGCATCGCCCGCGACCGGCTTCACACGCGGTATATCGGCACCCGCGCCGCCGAGGCCTGGCACCGGACAAGACCGCGCGACAGGTTTCTGCATGCCGACGGCACGCTGCGGTTGGCCTATCTGGGCTATATGCGCCGCGACAAGGGGTTCCATTTCCTGATGCGCGCGCTGGCGGCCCTGCCTGCCGAGATCGCGCGCAAGGTGCGGTTGACAGTCGCCGCACGGACCGGCGATGCCGAGGCGATGCGCCTTCTGGCCACCGCCGCCGCGCATATCGCCGAGCTGCGACATGTCGATGGCTATACGCATGACGATCTGGACGGGCTGCTGGCCGATGTCGATCTTGGGCTGGTGCCGGTCGTCTGGGAAGACAACCTGCCACAGGTCGCGATCGAGATGCACGCCCGTCACGTTCCCCTGCTGACCTCGGACCGGGGCGGCGCGCAGGAACTGGGCGATTGCGCCGATCTCGTGTTCCGGGCGGGTGACACCGGTGATTTCGCGCGCGGTCTCGCCGGAGTGCTGGACGGGTCGGTCACGCCGGATCGCTACTGGTCCCGCGCCAAGGCACCGGTGGACATGGCCGGCCATCTCGACGCGCTCATCGCGCTTTATCGGGCGAAGGCCTGACGGACCGCCACCGGGCTGCTAGCCACAGCGCGCGCGCACGAAATCGCAGGCGTCAAAGCGCACCGAAACCTCGGGATCGAACACCATTTCTCGCCCCTCCGAGAGCAACGCCAGATAGTGACGGTATTCCTCGGCATCGTTGAAATGCTGCCGGCGCGCGACCTCGGCCCGCGCCTTGGCACGAAATGCGGCGTTGTATTTGAAATGCGCAAAGACCAGCTCGCGCCGCGACGGGTTGGCATTGGCGACGAAATGCAACCCGGCGCTCAACTGCATCCAGGGCTGGTATTTCAGCAATGCGTATTTCTGCGCCACGAACAATTCGGCGCGCGAACCGGGGATCAGCCGGTGACGCAGCGCGCTGGTCCAGATCGGCTCGTTGGAAAACGGCCCCCGCGCGCCCGATACCGCCAGAAATGGCGCGCGATCCACGAAAGGGGCCTGCGCGAACGGCCCGGCTGCGGCGAAGTCCGCGCCCGACAGCGGCCCTTGCGGATACATGTCCAGCATGAACACCCGCGCCGCCGTCGCCCCTTCGGCATCGAAGCCCCGCACCAGATCGGGCATCGATCCGGACAGGTCGGTGTTCCAGAACAGGAACTCATCGGCATCGGCCATCAACGACCAGCGCCCGCAGCGGAAATTCGCTATCAGGGCCTGTTGCCACGCGACCCCGTAATGCGAATCCGCATAGGGCGTATCGACCGAGAACAGCGCCACGTCGGGCTGCGCCGCCAGATACTCGACCGTGCCATCGTCCGATCCGTTGTCGGCGATCAGGAACCCCTGCACGCCCAGCGCGCGGTAATGATCGAGAAACCGGGCGATCATGAAGGATTCGTTGCGCAGGCAGGCGACCACCGCGACCGGCGCGGCGTTGACCCGCGCCAGCCGCACCGGGTCCGACACCAGGTCAAGCGCGTTGCTCTTGCGCCCCAGCCGAACCGGCTGGAAACTGGGCCAGACCTTGTGCGAGCGGGGCCATGGCCGGTCGCGGTCCCTTAGCAACGCGGCTTGCTGTTCGGGGCCGTCCAGATGCACCAGCTTGATTGCCGCGCCTTGAAACGGCAGGAACCCGTTTTCCCAGGCCGGAACCGACGGGCCATCCGTGCCGCTGCGGCGCAGGATGCTGACGTGGTAATCCTCGCCCGACAGGGGGATACGCCGCAGGGCCAGCAGATCGCCGACCAGCTTGTCCTCCATGAACGACAGATGCCGCAGGGTTTGCCCCTCGGGGCTGGCGGCGGCGTCGCACAGCGCCATCATCGCCCGCCGCGACAGCGCATAACCAGAGCCGCCATCGGCATAGATCGAGGGTTCGGGCGATTTGTCCAGTTCCAGACGCCCGCGCGCGCTGGTCGATTTGGCCATGTGCCAGGCGCGATCCATGCTGCCCCGCGCGCGGGCCAGGGGGCGACCGTAATAGTCGAACTTGCGATAGGCCAGATCGGCGAAAAAGGCCTGCGGATCCAGAAAACAGTCGTCGTCCACCTTCACCAGCCAGGAAAACCGCGTGTTGTCCTGCACCCAGCGGGTCATGGCGAGGGTCTTTTCCGGCAGGCCTTCGTAATCGTCGGGCGCTGCCAGATGCACGACATCGCCCTCGCGTCGCCCGTCGCCATCGCCCACGAAGACAAGGCAGGGCACGCCCATCGGCGGCAACAGACGCATCCACCCTTCGCGGATCGCCCGCACCCGCGTGCCCAGATTGGCCCGGCAAGTGTAGACGCACACGACCGTATCCAGCAGCGGATTGACCGGCTGGTGCAGGTCCTGTGCATCGGGCAAAGCGGGCGCCACGCCCATCCGCCCCGCAAGTGCCGTTTGCAATTGCCGGGTAACGGCGTGGTCGGGGTGGGTGTGGATCAGCGCCGCAAACGCCAGGGCCGGCGCGGGCGAATCGGCCGGTTTCGCGGCCAGTGTTGCGATGCGCCGCGCCACCTGCGCGGCCTCGACGCTGCGCCCCTGGCTGAGCAGTCCGTTGACCAGCCCCAGGGCAACACCCAGCCCCAGAAACCGACCGCGCGCATCGGCCAGCGGCGCCAGACGATCGAGCAATCCCTCCAGTAGCGCCGCGTCAGGGGCGTGCAGCAAACGGGTCGCATCCTGGAATACCTGCGCCTGAAGCGCCCCGAACGGCCCCTTGGGCGCATGGACATAGGCGGTTTTCATCCCATCCTGCGCGGCCTTTGCCAACGCCTCTGGCCTGTCCGCCGCGCGGTCCACCGCCAGCGGATGCGCGATCAGGCGTAGCGCGGCGTCTTGCGGATTGAGCCCCGCGGCACGGATGTCGTCGGGGCAAGGCAAGGCACCGGCCACCGAGGGCACCCCGGCAGGGCCGAAAAGATCGCGCCGGAACCGCGCCAGATCCGCACAGCCAAGGGTCTGGAACACGCGCAACGCCCGATCCAGCCGCGCGCGCTCCTCGGGCGTCTCCGCCGCACCTTGCGCCAGCAATGCACGGAGTTCCGCGAACGCCCGATGCGCTTCGGCCATCGGCGCGGGCAGCGACCAGTCGTCTGCCGCTTTGCTGGCCTCGACCGCCGCCCAGAACGCGGGCGAAAGAGGGTAGACGCGCAGCACCCGCCGAACCAGCGCCGTGTACTCCGTGGCGGGCCCCCTGTTCCCCGCCGCCAGCAGCGCGACAAGGCCATCGATCAGCACCAGGCAGGGTGCGCGCCCCCAATAGCTTTTCGACTGCACCGAAACCCAGCGCATCACCCCCCGCAGGATCGCGCAGCGCTGGTCCGCGTCTGGCCGCACACCGTCCAGACCCGGGGTTGCGCGCGCAAGCGCCCCCGCCACCCAGCCGATACAGGGGCTCAGCACCCAGCCCGGAACCGGGCGCGCAAGCCGGCGCAGCACCTCTGCCACCTCGGCGAATCGCTCCTCGGCATACAGAAGCGGCAGCGACGCCGACAGCGCCCACGCGTCGGCATCCGGCGGGGTCGCACCAGCCCTCAGCCCCTGCGCGCGCCACAGACGCGCCAGATCGCTCATTCCGCCATTCAGACAAAACCACTCGGTCAGCGCGATCAGCAGGGCCTTGCGTGCCTGCCGGGGCAGCGCGGTCTCGGCCATCAACGCTTGCAATAGTGCAATGGCATCGGTTTGTGGCGACTGGCGCAGGGTTGCGGTGAAGCGGTCGCGCAGCGCATCGATCCCCTGCCTGTCCCGAGGTTCGCTTGCGGGCGGCGGCGGAACCCGCTGCCCGTCCAGAAGGTAGCGGTCCAGCCGATAGTGCCCCGCGACCCGCAGCAGGCCGACGCGCTGCTCCGGGGTCAGCCGCGCAAGGATCCCGGCGTGGCGCGCATGTTCGATGGCTTGCAGCGCCGCGCGGTCATCGTTGACCAGCGCGCCGGTCTGCACCAATGCACCGATCCGCTGCGCCGCCTCCGCGCGCGTCAGGGTCACGGCGCCCAGACGCCTGCCGCCCGACGCCATCAGCTCTATCTCCAGCCGATCCGCGCCCGTAGCCCAGACGCGACCGGGCACCAACCCGACCAGAGCCTGTGCCCGCGCACCGCCCTGCCCCGCCTCCGCGGCATAGGGCAGACGGCAAAGCACGGTCGGTATCGTTTCGTCAAACCCAGCGATGCGCAGCACCGCTGTCCCGTCCTGGCTGGCGATCTGGTCGGGCGCGATGTCCAGAACCACCTCGAAAGCGTCGTTGACATGCGGAACGTCATAACGCGGCGAGATCTGCGTGGGGCCGTCGATCAGGACGCTGCCGGGCACCGTCGCACCCTCGATATCGACATAGGCGATCCACCTCAGTTGCGGGAACCCGCGCCGCAGCTTGTACCGTCCCCGCGCATCGCAGCGTGGCAGACGATCAAAACGGCCGATCCGCTGGCCAGCGACCGACAGGGTTACGGCCCATGGCCCGAACGCGACCTCGACCGGCACCGGCTCTTGGGCAAACAGGGCGGGAAACACGATTTCGCGATGCCACCCTGCAACAGAT
This sequence comes from Paracoccaceae bacterium, assembly GCA_020441345.1. Taxonomy (GTDB): domain Bacteria; phylum Pseudomonadota; class Alphaproteobacteria; order Rhodobacterales; family Rhodobacteraceae; genus Pararhodobacter. The sequence goes on along the minus strand of JAGRMK010000040.1, from coordinate 4,170 downwards.
CGACGATTGACCACGATCACCTTCTCGTCGCGCCGTATCGAGACGTGAAACGGCGTCACCCGGCGGGCAGCATCGTGGAAATGCAGGTTCATCGCCTGATCGCGGGTGAAATCAGCCTCGCATCGGAACCGGGCGCCCCGGCTTGCGCGGAACAAAAGCATGAAAACCCCTGCAAGCCGGGAAATACCACGCGTGTTATCCCCCGTCAGGTCCGGCGATGCAACCGCGCCTCAGCCTCGCCGGATACGAAGAAGGAACCAGATCTTGCGTAGCACCCACCCGTTTTCGGGATCGGGCCCTGCGCCCGGCGCGCCGCGCAGAAACCCCGCTCGCCAGGACAGCGCAACCATCCGCAAGAGCCCCGCGCCGCGCAACCGTGCCAGTCGCAGAAACAACACGCCCCGCCAGCCACGCGGCAGGGGGGGGCCGTCCGGGTCGGGCAGATCCCGTGCCCAATCCGCCAGGGTGGCAAGCCCGGCGATGCCCGCGGGCGCGTCAGGCCCTTCGGCCACCAGCATCCGCGTGAATCCCGCACGCCCCGCCAGAACCGCCGCGCCCAGCACCAGCGCCTGCACGCTCCCCGCGTCCTCCAGCGCGGAAACGGTGCCCGGCAAACGGGCCAGCAACGCCTTGCCAAAGATGCGGTTGCCCAGCGCCGGATAGATCCGCAGCGCAACCTCGGGCGGGATGTCAAGCAGCGCGCCCAAGGTCGGCATCGCGTTCAGATCGGTGCTGACCACGGTGTTGTCGGTCCAGCCGTCATGGTATCCTGCCCGCGCCCGGTTGAACCTGCCAAAGGCCAGCGAGGCCCCGGTCCGGTCGATCAGGTTGACCAGCCACAAGAGCCCGTCGGGCGCGGGCCGTTCACCTGGCGCGTAAAGCACCACCGAGGCCCCGGCCAAACGGCCGGGTAATTCGCGCAACGGCAGATCGCCGGGCATCCGCCCTACCCGCAGACCAGAGACCAGCCGCTCGGGCACATGCAGGTCGGCGGGCGCCAGCACATGCAGGTCGAAATCCGCCATGCTCTGCTGGTCCAACGCTTTCAACGTCGCCTCCAGCGACCCGCCTTCGCCCGCGATGACCACCACCGAGAGCGGCAGAACGCCCTCCATCGCCATGCCCAGACCCCGGCTGATCGTCAGATCCCAATCGGGGGCATACCGCAGGCCCCAGGTGTCGAAACGGGCTTGAGCTTCGGCCAGAAACCGCGCCCGGCGGTCGCGCGTCCGCAGCACCATCGCGCGTTCGTGCACCAACCGTGTCGCCAACCGCGCGAATCCGTCTTCGGCGTGCCGGAACCCGCCCGCCAGGATCAGGGGCCGCAGCCGGTCCAGCACCGTGAATTGTTCGAACACCCGGTCGCTGTCGGTGCCGGTGATCTGCCCCGGCCGGTCGCGACGGTGGCGATACAACGGTTCCGGCACATAGGCCAGTTTCGGGCGCCGCGCGGCACAGGCCCAGAACACCTCGTGATCCTCGAACCAGGTGCCAGGAGGGAATCGCAGGTCGCCGAACACCGAACGCCGAAAAAGCTTGTTCCACGCCGAGGGAAAGACCCGCGCCGCCGTCCGGGCATCGCCCAGGTCGAGGGTATGCGCCGCTCTGCCACCGACCTCACCATGCAGCGCCGGATGCGGGTCTGAGCGGCCATCGGGATAGCAAAGGCTGATCGCACTGGCTGCCCAGTCGGTCCCATCGCGCGCAATCGCCGCCAACAGGCCCGACAGGAAGCCGGGCGCAAAGGCGTCGTCGCCGTCCAGAAACGCCACGAAAGTGCCGCGCGCCGCCTCCAGCCCCGCGTTGCGCGCCGCCGACAGGCCGGCGTTGTCCTGCCTGATCAAGCGAAAGCGCGGATCGCCACATGCCGCTGCCATGGCGATCGCGCCCGATCCATCGGTCGATCCATCATCGACCACCAGTGCCTCGAAATCCGTGTGACTCTGCGCGCGCAGGCTGGCGATGGCCTCGGCCACCTGATCGCGGACATTGTAAACCGCCACGATCACCGAAACGCTCGGGGCCTTGTCGGACGGGGGAGATGCGGGCGCGGGCATGAGTCTTTCTGGCACTCTCCCTGCGGGCGGTAAAGGCCGTTTCCCACGCCCGGGCTTTGCGCTTGGCAGGTCCGGGCGATGGGTATATCCCTTGCCCCGCGCGGCATCGGGATTGCGAAACCTGCCGCGCCGCACCTCAGACAGGATGCCCTTTCCCCTGCAACGGAGTGACCCGGCCCCATGCTGATCGGCGTAAGAAAGCGGTTCGTCTTCGTGGCCAACACCAAAGCCGCGTCGACCTCTATCGAGCATGCGCTGGCGGGACAGGCCGAGATCATGCGCGGCGACAATCCTGCACGAAAGCACATCCCCCTGTCGCGGATCGGATCGGAATACTGGTTCCTGTTCGGTCGTCCGGAATTTCCCATCGACTCGTTCTTCCGGTTCGGCGTGATGCGCGAGCCGCTGTCCTGGATCGATTCCTGGTTCCGCTATCGGCGCGGCAACCCGGTTGAGGCGCCGCTGCCACCCGATATGAGCTTCGAGGAATTCTGGCGCGCGCGCGACTGGAACATCCAGCGCGCCGACGGCACCCGATATTTGCAAAGCAGCTTGTTCACCCGGCCCAATGGCGCGCCGATGGCCGATGTCATTGTCCCTTACGAACGGATGGCCGACTACCTGCCCGAGATCCTCGACCACCTGGGCGTCACCGATGCGCTGCCGCACAAGAACATCAGCACCGTCCGAGAAACCACGGCCCCGGTGCCCGATGCGCTCCTGACCGAGATGCGCGCGTTCTACGCCGCCGATTACGCGCTCTATGACCGGCTCGACCAGATCAACGCCGTCGGCATGGAAAAACTGCGCGCCCGAAGTGCAGGCAACCACGGGGTTGCCCCATGATCTGGGCGATCCCGCCAGGCAAGCCGTCCCGCCCCCGGATCGACCGCGTGCGCCGGGCCACGCGCCACAGGGGGTCCGAATGACGATGACACCCCCCCCCGACACCAGGCTCCCGGCGCCGGACACACCCGGCCCGCGTGACGATCAGCACCCCTATCTGATCCTGACGTTGCGCCGGACCGGGGGCACATCGCTGATGGCGTTCCTGTCGCGCGTGTCGGCGTTCCCCTCGATCCAGCACGAACCCTTCAACCCGGACCGCGTCTGGGGCGGGCTGCGCGTGGGTTTCGAAGGCCGCTACGACACCCCGGACTTTGCGGCGGCACTGGCCGGGCATCTGGCCGAGCACCCCAATATCAAGCATTGCATCGAACTGGTCGCACCCGATCTGACCGCCGCCCTGATCGACGCTTGCGCCGCGCGGGGCTACCGGCTGTTCCTGCTCCTGCGGCACCAGGAAACCGCGCGCCTGCGGTCCTTGTGCCTTGCGCAACTGACCGGGGCCTGGGGCCGCCAACAGGTCGCGCGGATCTATCCGCAGATCCTCTCTGGGGCAATGCCGCTCTCGCCGGTCGACATTGCGGCCCTGAACCGCCACGCCCGGCGCGACGCGCAGGCGCTGGCCACCGTCCGCGCGATGCTCGAAACCGCCAACCGCAGCTATCAGACCCTGTTTTTCGAAGAAATCTATGCGCGCGACGGATTGCTGCCGAATCGGGCCTGCGCGCTGGCCGCGCAACTGGGCGTCACCGTCGCCCCGGACGATCCGCGCCTTGAGGTCTTGACGAAACCGCCCGGCATCCCCGCTTCCCGAATCCTGCCCTTTGTGCCCAATGCCGACGCGCTGGAGGTCGCCCTCAAGCGCATCGACGCGCCTGAGCAGAGGGGCGCCGTTCTCAAACCGCGCCCCGCCCCCTAGACTCAGCCCTTTTTCAGGCAGCGCTGACCCAGAACCTCGGCGATCTGCACCGCATTCAGCGCCGCACCCTTGCGCAGGTTGTCCGACACGCACCACAGGTTGATACCGTTGTCGATCGTCGAATCCTGCCGAATCCGGCTGACATAGGTCGCGTAATCGCCCACGCATTCGACCGGCGTCATGTAGCCACCTGCCTCGCGCTTGTCGATCACCATGACGCCGGGCGCCTCGCGCAGGATGTCGCGTGCCTCGTCCTCGGCCAGGAAATCCTCGAACTCGATGTTGATCGCCTCTGAATGGCCGACGAAGACCGGCACGCGAACGCAGGTCGCGGTGACCTTGATCGAC
>JAGRMK010000503.1 GCA_020441345.1 Paracoccaceae bacterium | reverse complement strand
CCCCGGCGCGCTTTCGACACCCGACGAGACATCGACCTGCCGCGCGCCGGTCAGCGCGACGGCCTCGGCGACGTTGTCCACCGACAGCCCGCCGGCCAGCATCCACGGGACCGGCCAGCGCCGCCCGGCGATCAACCGCCAGTCAAAGGCCAATCCGTTGCCACCCGGCAGCACCGCGTCGCGGGGCGGCTTGGCATCGACAAGCAGCATGTCGGCCACCTGGCCATAGGTCGTCAGCTTGGGAAGATCGCCCGCATCCGCCACGCCCACGGCCTTGATCAGCGGCAACCCATGGCGCGCGCGCAACTGCGCCAGTCGCTCGGGCGTTTCCGCGCCATGCAGTTGCAGCATATCCAGCGGAACCTCGTTCAGCACGGCGTCGATCAACGTGTCGTCTGCATCGACGAACAACCCCACCCGCGCCAGCCCGACCGGTGCTTCCAGCGCAAGCGCGCGGGCCTGCGGGATGGTCAGCGCACGCGGTGATTTGGCAAAGAACACAAGCCCGGCATAGCCCGCCCCGGCCCTTGCCACAGCTGCGAAATCCTGTGGCCGGGTCAGGCCGCAGATCTTCACCCGCACGGGGGGGGCGATCATCGGCCGGTTTCCGCCCCGTCGAGGATCGCCAGAACCTGATCCTTGGGTTTTGATGCGGTCTGGGCCGGTGCGGGTTGAACCGCGCCGCCGCTGCGCAATTGCTGCACTTCGCGGCGCAGATGGGCGGTTTCCGCCCGCTGGCCATGCTCGCGCAGCCATTCCCAGATCAGGCCCAGCACCAGACCCAGCCCCACGGCCGCGCCGACGATCACGAACAGCGGCAGGGACACCGAATACCCGAAGCCCAGGAAGGCGGTCATCGTGTCGGGCCACAGCGCAAGGCTGACGGGGGCGCGGTTGGCCAGCGCCAGCATCACGCACAGCAGCAGGACGACGGCCAGAAAGGCATAACGAATGTATTTCATGAGCTCAGATCAGTCAGGGTTCCAGCCCGTTCAAGCGATCGCGCAAGAGTTTGCCGGTCTTGAAGAACGGGACACATTTTTCTTCGACTTCGACGGTTTCGCCGGTTCGCGGGTTGCGCCCCACTCTGGCATCCCGGCTCTTGACGGAGAATGCGCCAAATCCGCGCAACTCCACGCGTTCACCACGCGCCAAAGCCTCGACGATCTCGTCAAAGAAGGTGTTGACGATACGCTCTACGTCCCGCTGATACAAATGCGGGTTATCCTCGGCAAGCTTCTGGATCAGTTCCGAACGGATCATGGCCTCCCCCCCAGGTGGCGCGAAGTTGGAAAGCAGAGGGCCTCTTTGGACCCTTTGGCGATGGATCGACTATAGGCTTTCTTCTGCTGCGCACAATGAAAACTGCACGAAAGCGAATGTTTGCGCGGTGTTAAGTGCCGTGGCAGCACGGTCATACCAGGTTGGCGCATGATTTCAGGCCGAAAACCCCGAATCACGCAGCCCTTTTGCACCCGTCGCGAGCCATGCAAAAGGCCCCGCGAACGCGGGGCCTGATGCTTGTTTCCGGGGGCCGAACGATCAGTCGCGATCACGCAGCGCCGCGCCCAGGATGTCGCCCAGCGACGCGCCGGCATCCGACGAGCCATACTGTTCGACGGCTTCCTTTTCCTCGGCGATTTCCCGCGCCTTGATCGACAGACCCAGCTTGCGGGTCTTGCTGTCGACCGAGGTGACGCGGACGTCAACCTTGTCGCCCACACCAAAACGCTCAGGGCGCTGGTCGGCGCGGTCACGGGCCAGATCCGAACGACGGATGAAGGACTTCA
>JAGRMK010000039.1 GCA_020441345.1 Paracoccaceae bacterium | reverse complement strand
GATGAAAAACACGCGGCGCGGATTTTCAACATGGCGCGGCAGGATGTGGCGGGGTTCGACGCCTATGCACGCAAGATCGCCGCGCTGTTTCCGGCGCGCGACCCGGTGCTGCGCGATCTGCTGGAGGGGCTGTTTCACATCGCCATGGCCGATGGCGCGTTTCACCCCGCCGAAGAGGCGTTTCTTCGTGAAGTCGCCGGGGCTTTTGGCCTGGAAGAGCCCTGTTTCCGGTCGATGATGGCGCAATTCGTGCCGGGTGCCGACCCGGACCCCTATGATGTGCTCGAAGTGCCGCGCACTGCGTCTCTGGACGAAGCGCGCGCCGCGTTCCGGCGCAAGGTGCGCGACAGCCACCCGGATTCGCTGCGCGCGCGCGGGGTGCCCGAGGAGGCGGTCAAACTGGCTGAGGACCGTCTCAAGGCGCTGAACCTCGCTTGGGACGAGTTGCAGCAGCGCACGGCGGCATAGGAGGCGACGCATGACACGGGGTATGGTGTTGCTGGGTTTTCTGGTGTGGCTTGCCGGCCCGGGCATGGCGCAGGGCATACCCGACCGCGATGAGGCGGGCCGCGGCGGCGAGGTGGGCCGCCTGTTTGGCGAGTTGATCGACCGCATCGATCCCTATTGGGGCCAGTTGACCGAGTTGCTGGGCGATCTGTCAGCCTGGCACGCGCCCGAGGTTCTGCCCAATGGCGATATCCTGATCCGGCGCCGTCAGCCCGAGGCGCCAGAGCTTGAGCCCGCGCCTGAGCCACCCTCGGAACCGGTTACCGACCCCTTGGAGCTTTGAGCGCGCGCAATCCGCATTTGCGTGGTCACGCCCAGGGTCTTGGCCAGTGATTGAAAGCGTTGTTCCGCAACTTCGCCGAACAGATCCTTGCGATCGCGCTGCAACACCAGTTCCAGCTGCTTCTTCTTGGGGAAATAGCGCAGTTCGCCCGCCGCGTTTGGCCCATCCACCGACAACATCGCGCCAAACCGCATGGCCCGGCCAAGCATGATTGCGTGGCGGATCTCGTCTTCGGACAGCAAGGTCAACAGGGGGGTCATCCGGCTGTCGGCGCCGGCTGATTTATACCGGTTCATCAGCGCCAGACCCAGATACACGCGGCCCTTGTGATCGAGGCCGCCAAGATTGGCCCGAGTCGCGGTGTCAAAGCAGCTTTCCGATCGGTAGTCGGGATGGGCACGCCAATTCACGTCGTGTAACAGGCAAGCGGCCTTGACCAGGCGCATCCGTTCGGCTGGCGCGTTCTTGTAAAGCGGCAGCAGGAAATCGAAGAGCTTGCGGCCAAACCCAGGCACGCGGGCGTTGGCGCGCTCCAGATGGCGCGAGGCTTCGATCAGCGGGTCGGCGGCGCGCAGGTCGTCGGGCATCTGTTCGAACAGCACGCCTTCGCGGATGCCGTAGCTGGAGATATAGATGTGCTTCGGGTTGAACACGTGCAGCAGCTTGCGCAGCACTTCGCAGGCCAGAGGCACCAGCGACAGGCGCTCGGGCGAGGTGCCGGTGCGGTCGCGCAGTTTCTTCAGATCCTGATCTTGCAGCCATTCCATCGTCTTGCGAATCGACTTGGGCGTCATCGCATATTCATGCAGAACGGTCAGCGGATAGCCGCGCCGCTCCATATCCAGACGGGCCAGCGCCCGCCATGAGCCGCCGACCAGATAGAGAACCTTGTGGTCACCACCGACCTCGGCCTTGAGGTCTTTCAGGGTCTTCTGGATATGGTCGCGCAGGCCCTTCTTGCCGCCCTTGATCTGTTGCAGCCGGAACGGACCCAGCGCCGACGAGACACGGCGCCCGACGGTGTTGTCGCCGACCTCCGCCAGTTCCATCGACGAACCGCCGATGTCGCACACCAGCCCGCGCGCGCCGGGCCAGCCCAGCAAGACGCCCTGCGCCGACAGCCGGGCTTCTTCGGTGCCGGGGATGATGCTCATGTCGACGCCCGTGCTGGCCTCGACCTCGGTCTTGAAAGCCTCGCCATCCTGCGCCTCGCGCACGGCTGCGGTGGCGACCATGGTCAGGCTGGTTACGTGCATTTCGCTCGACAGCAGGGCAAAGCGCTTGATCGCGGCAAGTGCACGCGCGCGGCCTTCGGGGTGCAGCTTGCCGGTTTGCGCCAGGCCCCGGCCCAGTCCGCAAAGGATCTTTTCGTTGAAGAAATAGGCGGGCGAGCGCGCCGCGCCGTCGAACACCACCATCCGCACCGAGTTCGATCCGACGTCGATCACACCCACCCGTTCGAGGCTGCGAATTGCTTCAACGTCGATGTCCAGCCGCTCTAAACTGCCGCGGATCGACGAGACGGCCGGCGGAACGGGGGCAGACGGCGCAGACTGTGCCGGAACAGCGGCGTCTTGCGGGTCGTCAACCGGTGGTTCGGTCATGGCCTCGATCTGGGTGTCCATGGCCTGCCTCTCTGATTGTGGTCGGCATGACGGTTCTAGGCCGCGCGCAATTGCGGCGTCAACCGTGGTGTTGATCGGGTGGCCCGACAAGCCGGGATCAGTCCGGGTCATGAGCAAGCATCGGCACGTCATGGGCCCCGGCCGATCCGCGCCCTGACAACGATGGGTTTTCCATGAAGAACCGGTGACAGTTGAACAGCTGCCGGTCCTCGGCAGTGCCGGGTTCGGGCAAGGTGCGCAGGTAGCGGCCCATGCCGTCCAGCACCCAGCTTTGCGCCGTGTCGAACAGGTTTGCGGCCATGATCTGCTGGACGATCTGGGCCTTTACGGTGGGGTTGTCGATCTCGACCAGGGTCTCGACCCGCCGCAGCAGGTTGCGGCCCATCCAGTCAGCCGAGGACATGAACACCCGCGCCCCATCCGAGGGCAGGCCGTGGCCCGAGCCGAAACAGACGATACGCGAGTGTTCCAGGAACCGTCCGACCACCGATTTCACGCGGATATTCTCGGACAGGCCCCGGATCCCCGGCCGTAGGCCGCAGATGCCGCGAATCACCAGGCTGATCTGCACGCCGGCCTGCGACGCGGCATAGAGCGCGTCGATCACGTCGGGTTCGACCACCGAATTCATCTTGGCCCAGATCGAGGCCGGGCGCCCGGCGCGGGCGTGATCGGCCTCGGCGCCGATCAGCCGGATCAGCGTGTCCTTCATCGTCAGGGGCGAGATTGCCAGGTTTTCCAGCCGCTCGGGCTCGGCATACCCTGACAGGTAGTTGAACACCCGCGCCGCGTCGCGGCCCATCGCGGGTTTGCAGGTGAAAAAACTGAGGTCGGTGTAGATGCGCGCGGTGATCGGGTGGTAATTGCCGGTGCCAAAATGCGTGTAGGTGACCAGCTTGTCGCCCTCGCGGCGGACCACGGCGCTGATCTTGGCGTGTGTCTTGTAATGGATGAATCCATAGACGACATGCGCGCCCGCGCGCTCCAGCCGGCGCGACTGGCGGATGTTCGCGGCTTCGTCAAAGCGGGCCTTGAGTTCGACGAAGGCGGTGACGGATTTGCCAGCCTCGGCGGCCTCGCATAGCGCCGCGACAATCGGGCTGTCGCGCGAGGTGCGATAAAGGGTCTGCTTGATCGCCAGCACATCTGGGTCGCGCGCGGCCTGTTCCAGAAACCGCACCACCATGTCGAAGGTCTCATAGGGGTGATGCAGCAGCATGTCCTTTTGCTGGATCGCGGCGAACAGATCGCCCTCGTGGTCCAGCACACGCTCGGGCACGCGCGGGGTGAACGGCGGCCATTGCAGGTCGCGCCGGTCGTCCACCACCAGTTCCTTGAGATCGGCCATGCCCAGCAGGCCCTGAACCTCGATCACCTCATCCTCGGTGACCTCCAGTTCTTCCATGATCAGGGTGCGCAGCTCGGGTTCGGCACCGGTGGTCAGCTTGAGGCGGATCACCTCGCCACGGCGGCGGCGTTTGAGGGCGACCTCGAATTCGCGCACCAGGTCCTCGGCCTCTTCCTCGACCTCCATGTCGGAATCGCGCAGCACCCGGAAGGCGCAGGAATTGCGCATCGTGTAGCCGGGGAACAGCGCCTGCAACTGGTCCAGCAGCAGCTCTTCCAGCGGCAGGAACCGGACCGCGCGCCCCTCGGCGGGCAGACGCACGAAGCGGTCGATCTGCTGTGGCACCGGCAACAGGGCGTTGCGGCGGAACCCGTCGACCCGTCGCTCGATCTGCAAGGCCAGGCTGAAGCCGGCGTTGGGGATGAACGGAAACGGGTGCGCCGGGTCGATGGCCAGCGGCGACAGCATCGGGAACACGTTGGTCAGGAAATATTCGTTCAAAAACAGCTTGTCGTCCGGGGTCAGCGCATGGCGATCCAGAATGACGATCTGCTCGCCTTCCAGGGCGCCGCGCAGCACACCAAAGGCCTCTTGCTGCTTGGCCATCAACTGACGGGCCTGCTCGTTGATCAGGGTCAGTTGTTCCAGCGGTGTCTTGCCGTCGATCGACAGACTGGAATGCCCCGCGCGATGGAGTTCGCGCAGACCGGCCACCCGCACGGTATAGAATTCATCGAGGTTGGTCGCCGAAATCGACAAAAAGCGCACGCGTTCCAGCAAGGGCACGCGTGGGTTGGACGCCTCGTCGAGCACCCGCCAGTTGAATGCGATCCACGAGAGCTCACGATTGAAGAACCGGTCGGGCGAGGCCGGATCGAATCCGTCGGGCGGGTCTATCGGGGTTGGCATGGGGGCGTGCAGGAAATCGGGTGTCATGTCGGAACACTACTGCGTCGGGGGGGCGGTGTCATGCGGTGTCATGCGGTGTCGTCGGGGTCGGGGTGTTGCGCCAGCACGTCTTGCGCCAGCGCACGGGTGATAGGGCGGCCGAGCGTCAGCGCCTGCGCGTCGAGCCGCGCCACGATATCTCCCGCCGCCGCCAGCGATCGCTCCATGCGGCCCAGCAGATAGTCGATCAGCACCGGCTGAACGCGGATCTGGCGGTCGCCGAACAGCTTGACCAGCACCGCGCCCAGCAAGGCCTCGTCGGGTTCGGCCAATGCGACATGCGCCGCCGCCGTTAGCCGCGAGACCAGATCCGGCAGGGTCAGCCCCCAGTCGCGCACCGGTACGCGCGCGGTCAGCAGCAACTGTCCGCGCCCCCGCAGGTGGTTGACCAGATGAAACAGGGCCTCTTCGCCGCTCGTGCCGGCAATCTGCGCGGCGTCGTCTATGGCCAGCGTGCGCAGGCTGTTATCGGCCAGAATGCCCGGCAGATCCCCTGCCAGGCGACGGGCATCCAGCCAGCGCGCATCGTTGGCCTGCGCCCAGACATGCGCGAGATGGGTCTTGCCCGATCCCTCGGGGCCGATCAGCACCAGGATCCCGGCGGGCAATCCGGCCGGGGCCTCGACAGCCGCAAGGGCCAGCGCATTCGACGGTGCCTTGAGGAAATCGTCCCGGCCCATCGCGGGCGCGCGCGGCAGGTCGAAGGGGATCTGTTCAGCCCTGGTCCGGTCGGCCATCATCGGATCCCTCGGACATCTGCGCGGGGCCTTGATAGAGCGCGCTGGCGAGATAGGCTTGGGTCGCGCGCCGGATCACCACGCCCATCGAGGCCGCTACCGGCACCGCGACCAACATGCCGACGAAACCGAACAACGAGCCGAACACCGCCAGCGCAAGGATCAGCCAGACCGGGTGCAGCCCGACCGAGCGGCCAACCAGCTTGGGTGTCAGCACGTTGCCCTCGATCATCTGGCCAGCGACGAACACCGCCGCCACCAGCCCGACCGACAGCCAGTCGCCCCAGAACTGGAACAGCGCAAGGCCAATCGCCAGCACACCGCCCAGAATCGCCCCGACATAGGGAATGAATGTCACCAGCCCGGCAACGGCGCCGATCACCAGGCCGAACTGGAGCCCAACAGCCATCAGCGCCACAGCATAGAACACCCCCATGACCAGGCACACGCTGCCCATGCCGCGAATGAAGGATGCCACCGTGCGGTTGATCTCTCTGGCCACGTCGCGGATCACCGGCGCGTGTTCGCGCGGTAACAACGCGTCGATACGGGCGACCATCGGATCCCAGTCGAGCAGCATGTAGAACGCCACCACCGGCACCACGATCAGGATCATCGCGATATTGAGCACCGAGGCGGCCGAACCCAGAACCGCGTTCACCACTTCGCCGCCGCGCGACTGGATCGCCTCGCCCAGCGAGCGCAGCGACTGGCGCACGGTCGAATCGGCATCCATCAGCGACGGGAAACGTTCGGTCAGCAGGGTGGTCAGCTGTTCGAAAAGCTGCGGTGCGATGCCGGCAAGCGAGCGGGTCTGTTCGATCAATAGCGGCACGATGAGCAATACACCGATCACGAAGAGCAGCGCCATCGCCACCGAGATCGTGACCGTCGCAAACACCCGGTTCATGCCCATCTGCTGCAGCCGATCCGCGACCGGGTCGAGGAAATAGGCCACGGCCATGCCCAGGATGAAGGGCATTATGACATTGCCCAGTTGCCACAGCACCAGGATCAGCAGGGCGGCGAAAGCCCCCCAGATCTGTATCTGCTTGCGAACCGGGATGGCCATGCGATCAGATCTGCCGTTCGGGCATGCGCACGACCAGACCGTCCAGCTCGGGCGTGACCTTGATCTGGCAGGTCAGGCGCGAGGTCGCCGGATCGGGTTCATAAGCGAAGTCCAGCATATCTTCTTCCATTGCGTCCTTTGCAGGCAGCTTCTCTACCCAGGCCGCATCCACGTAGACGTGACAGGTCGAACAGGCACAGGCACCGCCGCAATCGGCCTCGATCCCGTCGATGCCATTGTCGCGCGCGCCCTCCATGACCGTCAGGCCGGGGGCGACATCCACGACATGCTCGGTGCCGTTGAACTCGATATAAGTAATCTTGACCATATGTGCCTCGTGATCCGTCTCGACTGTGGCTTTTTCGACCTTTCACATATGCGACCGGACCCAGTTTGACCAGAGCCACGCGCGCGGCGTGGCGGGTGATGGCCGGTCGGTCGGGGTGCCGCGAAATGGGTCCCGTTGCGCCGCCTGCCGGTCGTGATGCTGCCCGCAATTCGCCCCGATTGGGCGCGAAACAGGTCTCGCGATCGGCGATCAACGGCCGATTCGCCCCGTGGAAGCCGCCATGAGACCCGCCATGTCCCGATGCCTTGCCCCGTTTGTTCTGCTCGTCGCGCTCGCCGCGTGCCAAACTGGCACCTCGGAGCCCGAAGTGCGTCGCGCAGAACCCGTGCAGGCCCCGTTCAGCACGATCCCCTCGGACGCCTGTTGGGCGACCGACCGGGTGCCCGCCGTGCTGGAAACCCGGTTCACGCCAACCGGGCCGGGTGGCGCGCAAGAACCCAGCGAAGTTGTGGTGCGCCCCGCCGAGGATCGGCTCTTCGCGGTGCCGTGCCCGGATCAGATGGCCGGTGACTTCACCGCCTCGCTGCAACGTGCGCTTCAGGCACGCGGGCATTATTCGGGTCCGATCACCGGCGAGACGGACGAGGCGACCGCCGATGCGGTGCGCCAGTTCCAGGCGCCGCAGGGTCTGGACAGCGGGATCCTGTCGCTTGAGGCCGCGCAACTGCTGGGCCTCGTCCCGGTTCCCCGCGATTCGCTTTAAAGCGCGCGGCGATCTCGGGGCACAGCCCCGCCGCTGCGACGGCCGCGTCGGTTTCCCAGCCGCGACCACACTTTGATATGTGCACAGCTTGTGCGTTTGATCCGGCGCGCGGCATGGCCAGGTCACGCAAACGTGTATTCTAGCGCGGCGTGATCCCCCGTGACGCGCGCGTCAGACCCGATACTGCGTCGAGCTTGACGTATCGGGCGGGTCGGGGGCATCACTCGATAGCCCGAATGGCGCCGCCCCCGGATTGGCCGGACCATCGCCGCGGCATCGATGAGAAGAGCTACATGTGACCGAGATCTATGATGCGCAGGAGTTTCTTGAGGATCCGGTCCGGGACCGGGTGATCCGCGGCACCGTGTCTTGCGTGCCCGAGGCGCGGGGCAAGATCCGGCTGCGCGCCCTTGGCGGGATCCAGGCGCCGCGACATGTGACGATCCGGTTCACCGCCGACAGCTTCCGGGGCAATGTTGTGATTGGCGTCGGGCCGGGGCCGGCCTCTTGCGTGGTGGCTTCGGCGGGGCCTGTCGTGGCACAGATCAACCTGTGGCGCGACGCCAGGGTCGCCATCGGGCGGGGGACCACGATCAACGCTGCCCGGATTATCGCCGATGCGGCCGACCTGACGGTCGGCGAGGACAACCTGTGGTCGGATGAAATCATCATCCAGACCAGCGACCAGCACGGCTTGATCGATCTGAGCACCGATCGGCTTTTGATCCCCGAACGCGGCGTGGTCGCGACCGGGGATCATGTCTGGCTTGGCCGCCGGTCACTGGTGTTGCCCAATGTGCGGATTGGCGACGGCAGCACCGTCGGGGCGGGCAGCGTGGTCACCCGGTCCGTGGACCCGTTCTGTGTCGTTGCCGGCAACCCGGCGCGGGTGCTGCGCGAGAACACCACCTGGAGCCGGTCGCCCGACGGTTTTTCATCCGAAGAAGAAGCCTGGGTCGCCGCGCACCGACCCAAGCTCTGAGAGGCGCGCGGATGTCTCGGTGCGCGGAACCGGCCTAGCGCCAGAGCCAGGCAAACCCAGCCAGCGCGCCCTGAAGCCGACCCAGCGCCCGCAGCCGCAGCGGGCCGCGCCCGGTTTGCCCGCGGGCGAGCCGGTCGACGGCGATTTCGGGTGGGCAGGGCACGTTGGTCAGGGGATCGAGATAGCGCGGGTATCCGATCAGCACGGCATGCACCAGATGGTCCAGATTGGGGCGCGGGCGGATGTGCCGGCGGCGCTCGGGCACCCAGCCGCGATCCTCGGTCAGACCCCATCCCGCGTAGAACGGAGTGCCCAGACAGGTCACGGGCACATCCCGCAACAGCGCCTCGAACCCGATGCCCGACGTCATCGTCCAGACCCGGTCCACCAGCGTCAGGGCTTGCGCCGCGTCGATCCGGTGCAGGACCAGGTCGGCGAGGGCTTCGGCATCCGCCACCGCGCCGGGGCGCAGACCGGCTTCGACATCGGGATGCGGTTTGAACAGGATGATCGCTTGGGGATGCGCTGCGCGCGCAGCTTCCAGCAGGGCGCGATTGGTTCGGATATCGTGTGTGCCCAAGCGGATCGAGGCATCGTCTTCGACCTGTCCCGGCACCAGCAGGACCGGCGCGCCCGGCCGCGCGGCGTGCAGCGCGGTAACGCGGGCGCCCAGCCCGGTATCGGAGTTGGGAAGATTATATTTCGTCACCCCGCCGCGCAGGATCGCCGCGCGCAGCGCCTCGGCCCGTTCTGCCCCGCCCGGAGGCAGAGCGGCGCTGATCAACCGCTCCAACCGGCTTTCGTGCGACGGGTCATAGTGGATGCCCAGGTCATCGAGCACCAGCGACAGCGGCGGCACCAGGTCCGCCCCCAACCCGCGCGAGCGCAGAAATCCGTCCTCGACCCGGACACCTGCGAACCCTTCGGGCATGGCAGAGGCCCAGCCGATCACACGCCGCCCTTTCGCGGCTGCGATCCGCGTCGCCATGTCGGGGGCGCTGGCAAAGATCACCGGCGTTTCACGGCCCAGAAACCCTTGGATGGCCGGGCGTTTCCACAGCCTCATGCCTAGGGCGACATAGCCCGCGCGGTCCTGGCGAAAGACGGCCAGCCGTGCCTCCATCTGGTCGATGACCTCTTCCAGGGCGCAGAGCCGGTCGCGCAGCGGATCATACCACAGCGGATAGAGCATCATCGCACCGGCAAACAGTTGCGTGCGCGTGAGCGTGCGGCGGCGGCGCTGCGGCGGTTGTTCGTCCTGCGTCAATCCCCAGCCAGCATAGAAAGGTTGTCCAAAAACGCGTGGCTTGTGGCCCGCGAGGATTGCTTCGAACCCCATTTGCGAGGAGACGGAGTAGACCGCGACCGCCCCTTCGAGCAGAGCCCACGGTGAATGCGCCCCGTCGGCGAAACCCACCCGTCCGCCGCGATCCAGATTGGCGTCACCGGCCCCGTAATGCCCTGCGCGATGGCCGCCGCGCGTTTCGGGATGTGCCCGGATCAACACCCGCGCGCCGGGGTTCTCCTCTTGCGCGATCAGCAGCATCTCGCGAAACAGCCGGTCGGCGGGCAGGGGGCCATCCTCGGCGCCATGGGTCAGCGAGGCATCGCCCCGGACCTGGTCGAGCACCAGAACATAGCCCGGATCGGGAGGCGGCAGGTCGGGGTCGTGGGCGTTGTATTTCGTCAGGTGCAGGTGCCGCATCCGCGCGATGCACAACCGCGCGCGGGCCAGCAGATGCGCGTCGTCCAACGGGTGCCGGGCCAGCAGCGATTCCAGATCGGACGGACGCGAGGGGTCGTAATGCATCCCTGTCCGGTCCAGCAACAACCCCATCGGCGGCTCACCGCCCGCGCGGCCCGGATGCACCGAGCGGATGAAGGCGTCCTCGACCCGCCAGAGCGCCGCGCC
>JAGRMK010000502.1 GCA_020441345.1 Paracoccaceae bacterium | reverse complement strand
CATAGAGCCAGTCGCGCACGTTCTGTCCCTGCCCGTAGATCGGGATCGACCGCCCGGCCAACGCATTCAGGATCACGACGGGAATCAGCTTTTCGGGGAAGTGATAGGGGCCGTAGTTGTTCGAGCAATTCGTCAGAACCACAGGCAGCCCATAGGTTTCGTGCCAGGCGCGAACCAGATGATCGCTGGCCGCCTTGGACGCCGAATACGGGCTGCGCGGGTCGTAAGGCGTGGTTTCGGTGAACTTCCCGGTCGCGCCCAGAGAGCCGTAAACCTCGTCGGTCGAGATATGATGAAAGCGGAAGCTTTCGGGGCGCCCCTGGGATTGCCACCAGCCGCGCGCGGCCTGCAACAAGGTGTAGGTGCCCGTGACATTGGTGTCGATGAACGCGCCCGGCCCGTCGATCGAGCGATCGACATGGCTTTCGGCGGCCAGATGCATCACCGCGTCGGGGCGATGTCGGTCGAACACGCGCGCCAGGCCGTCGCCATCGCGAATATCCACCTTTTCAAACGTGTAGAGCGGATTCTGTGCCACGCTGGCAACATTGTCGAGGCAGGCGGCATAAGTCAGACAATCGACATTCACCACGCCATGCCCCGCTGCGACCGCCTGACGGACCACCGCCGAGCCGATGAACCCCGCGCCCCCGGTAACCAGAAGTTTCATGCCTGCCCCCAGTCGAACGGAGAGGTCCAGTCGGCAAAATCCGGGGCCGCCCGATCCTTGTCGGACAGAACCGCCCGAGAAAGGTCCACGCCCCAATCGATGCCAAGGCTGTCGAACCGCACCGCACCGTCGCATTCGGGCGCATAGTGATCGGTGCATTTATACACGATCTCGGTCTCGGGCTCCAGCGTGGCGAACCCGTGCAGAAACCCGGCCGGGATCCACAGTTGCCGCCCGTTCTCGAAGCTCAGATCCTCGGCCACCCAGTGCCCGTAGGTCGGGCTGCCGCGTCGTGCATCGACCGCCACATCCATCAACCGGCCGCGACCGCAGCGCACCAGCTTGCCCTGCGCATGGGGGGGCGATTGATAATGCAAGCCGCGCACCGTTCCTGCCGCCAGGCTGAACGAATGATTGTCCTGCACGAAATCGGGCAGATCCAGCCCCGCCGCGCGCAAGGTCTTCTGGTTCCAGCTTTCGCTGAACCAGCCGCGCGCATCGCCAAACCGGCGCGGATTGAGAACCCGAACTCCGGGCAGAGAGGTTTCTTCGATCTCTATCACGTTTACGCACTTTCCCGTTCACAGCGCCGTCACCAGCATGACCCGTTGCCAGCGCCATGCAAAAGGCCGAACCCGAGACGCTGCGCGCCCAAAGTCCGGCCTTTCGACAGTAACATGGAAATTCTGTCAGCAATTGGGCGCAAATCCTGCCCGGATCGGGCACGGCGCGCGCGGCGTCACATCCGCATGCGCTCGCCTTCGGGGTCGAAGGGGGGCTCCAGCGCGATCCGTGCGGCGCGGCGTTCGCCCATGATCTCGACCTCGAACATCCCGGCCTCGCCGGTCTCGGCCAGCGGCGCCGGGACATACCCCTGCGCCATCGACTGCTGCACGTAATGCGCATAGCCGCCCGAGGTCACCCAGCCGACCACCCGCCAGTCGCCATCGCGCGACGGGTCGGGCTTGGGCACTTCCTGCCCCTTCAGGTCAAAGCGCGGCGCGCCATAGCCGTGTGGCGCCCCGATCGTGCCATGATCCGTGTCGCCGACCCGCGCCCAGATCGGCTCGTCGCCCAGAACATCGGCGGTGCCCGCGTCGATGATCAGCGACACGCGGCGCAGCTTTGGCCCCGCGTCGCGTTCCGCCACCGCCGCCGCGCGGCCGATGAAATCGGGCTTTTGCAGCTTGACGAAGCGGTCCATCGCCCCCTCATACGGGCCATAGATCGGGCGCAGTTCCGCGAACCAGGTCGGAAAGTTCTTTTCCAGCCGCATCGACAGCAGCGCGCGCATGCCAAAATCGACGATCCCGTGTTCGGCACCGGCCTGTTTGATCGCCAGATAGACGCGGCGTTGCGCGGCGGGTTTCATCCACAACTCATAGCCCAGATCGCCCGAATAGGTGATGCGGTTGACCATGCAGGGCGCGCCGGCCACATCCATCTCGCGGAAATCCATGAACCTGAACGCCGCGTTCGACACGTCTGTATCCACCAGCGCCGCCAGCACGTCGCGCGATTTCGGCCCGCAGATCGACAAGCCCACCAGATCCATGTGGAAGCGGTGCACCGCGACCGAGCCATCGTCGGGCAGATGCTGCTGGAACCAGCGCATGTGATAGCGGCTGGCGCCGAGGCTGCCCCA
>JAGRMK010000501.1 GCA_020441345.1 Paracoccaceae bacterium | reverse complement strand
CGCGCGGCGTGGCACTCGGCCAGCCTGCCCGCCCGTGCGCGGTTATCGGCCTTACAGCGCCGCCGTCACGATGAATTCCACCCGGTAATACGGTGTCGCCAGCTTGGCTTCGCCGGTGGCGCGGGCGGGCGGATTGGCCGGGTCGATCCAGGCATCCCAGACCGCGTTCATCGCCGCGAAATCGGCGATATCAGCCAACCAGACCGTCGTGCTGAGGATCCGCGACTTGTTGCTGCCGGCCAGCGCCAGAAGCCGGTCGACCTCGGCCAGTGCCGCGCGGGATTGCGCCGTCACGTCATCGCCCTGACCGACCTGACCGGCCAGATGCACCACGCCCCCGTGGATCACCGCGCCGCTCATCCGGGCGCCCGATTCCAACCGCTTGATTTCCGTGTTCATGCTTTCTCCTTTGCCCGGTGCGGGCGTTTTTATCCCTTCGGTGTCAAGCATGTCGCGCAGGCGGCTGCAAGCATGGTTGAAACCCGCCCGCCCAACCGGCAAGACTGTCACAGCCCCAGAACCGGAAGCCGCTCTCACATGCCCGATACGCCCCCCGCCAAGGCCCTGCTCCACACGTTCGGCCGGATCGTCGTGATCAACCTGCCCGAGCGCGCGGACCGCCGCCGCGAGATCGACGCCGAGTTGCGCCGCGCCGGGCTTTCGCTCGATCACCCGGCGGTCGAGCTCTTTGCCGCCATCCGCCCCGACGCCGCCGACGGGTTCCCCTCGCGCGGGGCACATGGCGCGTTTCGCAGCCATCTGGGCGTGATGGAACGGATGCTCGCCTGTGGATGGGACCGGGCCCTGATCCTCGAGGATGACATGGGGTTCGCCCCTGGGTTCGCCGACCGCCTGCCGCGCCTCGCGCAAGCCCTGCAAGCACGCGACTGGGGGATGGTTTACGGCCACCCCGGCGACATGCCCGAACGCACGCCCGCGCCCGATGCCGACGGCTTGATCATCCTGCCCGCCGATCTGGGGCTGATCCAGTTACATTTCTTCGGCATTACCCGCGATTTCGCCGCCACCGCTGTGCCGATCCTGCGCCAGATGATGGCCCGCCCCGAGGGCAGCCCGGACGGCGGGCCGATGCATGTGGATGGCGCAATAAACTGGGTGCGGCGCGCCAATCCGGGGCTGGTCGCGCTGGCCATCGCGCCCGAGATCGCCCAGCAACGCGCCTCGCGCAGCGATATCGCCGATCCGCGCTGGTATCACCGGGTTCCGGGGTTGCGTCGGCTTGTCGCGTGGTCACGCCGCATGCGTCAGGGCTGAACGCCGCTGCCCGGATGCGCCGTGACCACGCGCCAGACCAGGTCCTCGATCCAGGCGGCGGCGGCGGGCGTGATCCCGACCGGGCGCGTCAGCCCGGCCGGGTTGCGCCGATAGATCACCGCGAAATGCACCAGCGCCACCACCCAGGCGCCCAGCGGCGACGGGTGAATCTCGTCCGCAAACAGCGCACGGATATCGGCCAGCGGTGCCTGCCCGGTCTCGATCGTATCATGGAGCGCCGCCATCACCGCGATCGCCGGAACCAGACGCATTTGCGGGGCGTGGTCGGGGCGGTTGGCATTGACATGGGCGCGGATCTCTTCCCAGGCGGCGTGCTCGCGGTCCAGCCGCTCGCGCCACGCCAGCCCCGCATCCGGGTCCGATCCCTGACCGACAAACGCCGGCCCGGTATCCAACCCGACCCAACTTGCAAAGAGCAGCGCCTCGGCCCCCGCCGCCCAGGCCAGCTGCGCGAAGCGCAGCGCGTATTCTGCCGAATGATGATACGGCACGGTGTTCGACAGAGCCACGCGCTCGGTCAGGACAACCACATCGAACTCCGCCACCCGCGCCCGCAAATCCAGCCCCGGCGCATGGGTCCAGCGCCATTCCAGCGGGCTGCCGGGGATCGTCGACAGTTCGACACTGGCGCGCGGCCCCCCCGCGGCGCGCACCATCGCCTCCAGCGGGTCGCGGATCGGGTCCGTCAGGCTGTGCCCCGACATCACCACCCGCAACGCCAGCGGGCGTGGCTGGGCCCAGGCCCCCGCCGCCAGCAGCGCTGCCCCCGCGCCAATCATGACCTTGCGCCGATCCTGTCTCATGCCCGAACCCTAGCGCACGCCGCCTCGCGCGACCAGTGGCTTGCCCCCCCGAAGCCCCCGCGCTAGGTCAGAGATCAACGGAGGATCCCCATGACCCCACAGGATTTCGATACCCTCGTGCGCGCCCGCCGCTCGGTGCGCGGCTATCGCCCCGATCCGGTCCCGCGCGCGATCATCGAGCAGATCGTCGCCACCGCGCTCTGGGCGCCATCGAATTGCAACGTCCAGCCCTGGTCCGTGCATGTCGTCTCTGGCGACAGCCTGCGCAGACTCGGCCAGGCGCTGATCCAGCAGGCCCAAAGCGGCAAGCCACACCCCGATGTCCCCATGGACACGGCCTATCGCGACACCTTCCGCGCCCGCCAGATCGGCTCGGCCAAGGCGCTCTACAACGCGATGGGCATCGCCCGCGACGACCATGCCGGGCGCACCGCGGCCTTCCTGCGCAACCTCGACGCCTTCGGCGCGCCGCATGCCGCCTTCGTCTTCCTGCCCGAGGGCTTCGGCACCCGCGAGGCCGGCGATCTCGGCGGCTTCGTGCAAACCCTGCTGCTGGCAATCACTGCGCAGGGGCTCGGCAGTTGCGCCCAGGGCGCGCTGTCGCTCTACCCGAACGTGGTGCGAAGCCATCTTGGCCTGCCCGAAGGACCGCAACTGATCTGCGGTATCGCCTTTGGCCTCGAAGACCCAGACCACCCCGCCAATGCCGCCCGCACCGACCGCGCGCCGCTGTCCGAGATCCTCACCCTGCACGGCTGAGCCCCTCTTTGCTCTCCAAGTATCCTGGGGGTGAATGGCCAGAGGCCAGAGGGGGCAACGCCCCCTCGCGCGCACCGCGCGCCGAAAGCCGGGGGGTCGATCCCCCCGGCTTTCGGCCCCCCTCAGGCGCTCGCCAGCCCGTTGACGATTTCGGCCAGCGCCTTGGGCTGCGTCAATTGCGGCACATGTCCGCAGTCCAGCGTGAATTCCGCCTCGCAAGGCGTCGCATCGACCATCTGGCGCTGCAAGGCGGGGGTCACTACCCGGTCTTGCGAACAGAATACATAGGCGCGCGGCACAGTGGCAAACCCCGGCCCGATCACCGCCGGCTCTACCTGCGCCTTGTTCGACTGCACGCCCATCGCGGCCAGCGCCAGCGCGGCCAGCGCGGGCGAGGCATCGGGCAACACGATTGGCGCGGCGACATCGGGGTTCAGCGCGGTGGTGCCGGCAACCGGGCCCGGCAGCACCGCCACCTGGATCCCCGGTGTGTCCTGCTGCCGGATCAAGCCCAGCAGGCTCTCGCCATCGCGCGGCACAAGCGCCGCGACATAGACACAGGCCGTGACCCGCGCGGGTTGGCGCCCGGCGACCTGCGCGATCACGATCCCGCCCATCGAATGCCCGACCAGCATGGCGGGCGGCCCTTGCAACAACACCTGTTCGACATGCGCCACATACTCGGCCTGGCCGACCGTTTCGGGCGGCACGGCGCTGCGGCCATGGCCCGGCAGATCCAGCGCCTCGACCTGGTGCCCCGCCTTTTCAAGCAGCGGCACCAGCCGTGCCCAGCCCGTCGCATCGCCCCATGCGCCATGAACCAGAATGATCCGTGCCATCGTTACCCCTTGCAATGTTCTCTCGGCAGAATCTGCCGTGTCTCATGAGAGGGCACAACCGCGCGCCGTGCCCGTGGTGCTCTTGACGTGGCGTCCCGTTGGAAACAAGGCATTTGTCCCGCTTGGGCGTCGCGCTACCATTCCGCGAAAATAACGGAGACCACGATGACCCAACCGACCACCACCCTTGCCCTGTGCCTGCGCGAGGGCGGTTTCGCCGCCGCGCCGACGCCACAGGTTCCCGCCTCGCTCGCCGCGCATCTCGAGCTGGCCGAGGTCGCGTTGCCCGCCCCCGCCGCAGGACAGGTGGTGATCGAGGTCGGCCTGTCGCCGGTAAACCCCTCTGACCTGTTCTTCGTGCAGGGCGGCTATGGCCAGCCGCGCGTGCAGGGACAGGCCGCAGGATTCGAGGGCGTCGGCCGGGTGATCGCCGGAAATGGCGCGCAGGCCGAGGCATTGATCGGCAAGCGGGTTTCGTTTCTGGGCACCGGCAGCGGCGCCTGGGCTCGGCACGCGATCAGCGACGCGGCACTCTGCATTCCGCTGCATGACGCCGTCAAGGATGCCGACGCCGCCGCGCTGATCGTCAATCCGTTGACTGCCGTCGCTTTGATCGACCGGGTAAAAACCGCCAAGTCGCCCGCGTTTCTGGTCAATGCCGCCGGATCGCAACTCGGGCGCCTGATCCTGGGCCTCGCACGCGACGAGGGGTTGACCGCGATCGCCGTGATCCGCCGCCCGGGTGTCGAGGACGAGTTGCGCGCGGCGGGCGCTTCCGAGGTTCTGGTCACCGGCGCCGCCGGTTTCACCCAGACCGCCCGCGCCGCGATCAAGGCACACAAGCCGCGCGTCCTGCTGGATGCTGTCGGCGATCAGGCCACGGCTGATCTGTTCTTTGCGATGCCCGCCGGGGCGCGTTGGGTCAGCTATGGCAAGATGAGCGACGAGGCCCCGACCCTGACCCAGATGGGCCAGTTCATCTTCATGGACAAGCA
>JAGRMK010000500.1 GCA_020441345.1 Paracoccaceae bacterium | reverse complement strand
CATCATCGGATAGACCATCGCCCAGATCAGCACCGCGACCACCAGGTTGACGCGCGCGACCTCGGCGGCGGCAATCGCGTCGATCAGTCCCGGCGCGATATTGCCCAATCCGATCCCCGCCACCATCGCCAACGCGATCCAGATCGAAAGATATCGTTCGAATACACTCATTTACGGGGCCTTTGCGCGTGGGGCAGGGTGTTTTCCGCGGTCCTGCCCGCCAAGGCTACCAGCTTTCCGTCAGCGCCTTCAAGACATCGGCGCGGCTGACCTGACCGATCAGCCTCCCGTCCTCGAGCACCGGGAACCGGCGGTAGTTGCTGGACAGGAACCGCTCGGCCACCGCCACAAGGTCAAGACCGGGGTCGAGGGTTTCCACGGCCGTGCTCATGTAGCCCGCGACGGCGCTGCCCATGTCCTGATGATAGGCGGCGTGAAGTGCCGCGCGCAGGCAGTCTTTCTTCGACAGCACGCCGACCAGGGCGCCGGATTGATCGACCACGCAGGCGCCCGAGATGCGGTGCTTCAGCAGCATCTCCATGGCGTGCAACACATCCATGTCAGGCCGCAACAGGATCAGGTCGCGGGCCATGATCTCGCGCAGGCGGGGCAGCGGTTTCATGGCACGTCCTCCTCAGGGTCGCGATGTGGGCAGCCCGCGCAATCGGCGCCGGAAATGCACGACAGGCCACCGCAGGATCCCTTGATCGGGGCGCGGCCAAAGATCACGCCGATCGACAGCCCGACAAAGGCCAGCAGGATCGCGGCGAGGGACATCAGAAAGATCTGCATCAGGCCTCCTGTGCGACGATGTGGTCGGCAAAGCCGCCGGTGAAGAACGCGCGAAGCCCGGTTGCCTGCGCGCCGCGGTCGCGGATCAGGAACAAGGCCGGGATCCCCGCCGACTGCGCCAGTGCCGCGCCATGTTCGGTCCCCAGCGCAAAGAGCGCGGTGGCCAGCGCGTCGGCGGTCATCGCATCGCCGGCCAGGACCGAAACCGAGGCCAGCCCCGAGCGCGCGGGTTCTCCGCTCCGGGGATCGATGATGTGGCCAAAGCGCCGCGCGCCCAACTGGTAGGCGTTGATCCGGTCGCCCGAGGTCGCCAGCGCCGCCTCACCAGGCGCGACGCTGCCCCACAGGTCCGAGGCACCCGGCAACGGGTTATCCACCCCGACACGCCACTCCCGCCCGTCCGGGTGGCGGCCTCTCGTGCGCACCTCGCCGCCCATCTCGATCAGGAAATCCTGGTGCCCCAGCGCCGCCACCGCCGCAACCGCGCGATCGAGAGCATGACCCTTGGCGATCCCGCAAAGGTCGAGCGTCTGACGCGGATGAGCCTTGCGCGCGCCCCCGGGCGCCAAGGCCAGCCCGTCAAAACGCCCCGCCGGGATGCCGGTGATCGGCCCGAAGCCATAGCGCCCTGTCACCCCGCCCAGCGTCGGGTCAAAAGCCCCGCCCGTCCGATGCGCGACGCGCTGGGCTGCGTGCAGCGTGGTCAGCATCGCGTTGGGCAGGGGGTGCCAGTCGGTGCTCTGGGTGGCGTTGAAGCGCGTCAGGGCCGAATCCGGGCGATAGGGCGACATCTCGGCGTCGACCGATGCCACGACCCCCGTCACCGCCTCGACAAGTGCCGTGCTGTCGGCGCCCGCGGCGATGCGCAGGCTCCATCGCGCGCCGAACGCCGGCCCCTCGATGTGCAACAGGTCACGCCCGCTGGCCCGTACCGCCGTCGCCGCCATCAGGGCCGCCGTTCCGACCAGCATACCGCGTCTGCTTAGGGTCATGCGTTACACTCCGAAATCGTCGTTGAAGATCCGTTCGGGCTCGACGCCCAGATCGTCCAGCATCGTCAGAACCGCGCGCATCATCATCGGCGGGCCGCACAGGTAGTATTCGCAGGCGTGCGGAGCGGGGTGGCTGGCCAGGTAGCGGCGCAACACGACATCGTGGATGAACCCGGTTTCGCCTTGCCAGTTGTCGCCGGGCGAAGGGTCGGACAGGGCTGCCGTCCAGGTGAAATTGTCATGCGCGTCGGCCAGACGGTCGAATTCGTCCACATAGAACAGATCGACCGTGCTGCGTGCGCCATACCAGAAGCTCATCTTGCGCGCCGTGCCTTGACGACGCAACTGATCCGAGATGATCGCCCTGAGCGGTGCCATGCCGACGCCGCCCCCGATCAGGATCATCTCGCGGTCGGTGTCCTGCGCCCTGAAATCCCCGAACGGACCCGAGACCGTCACCGCATCACCCGCGTTCAGCGCGAAGAGCCAAGACGAGACCACGCCGGGCGGCACGCCGGGGCGGCCCGGGGGCGGAATGGCGAGGCGGATGAGCAGCGTGATCTGCCCGTCGCCATCGTCAACCGAACTGGCGATGGAATAGGCGCGCGATACGGGTTTCGTGCTGCTGGAGGTCAACGCCCCCAGCCCCATCTGCGCCCAGGCGGCGCGGTGTTCGGGGGCGATGTCGATCTCGGCGAAGCGCAGGTCATAAGCAGGGGCCTCGATCACCACGAACGCGCCGGGTTCGAAGGTAAAGCTCTCGCCCGGCGGGACCGTCAGCACCAGTTCGCGGATCAGTGGCGCAACCGTCCGACTGGAGCGCACGGTGCAGGTCAGAACCTTTGCGGCCAGCAGGCTGTCGGGCACCGAAACCGCCAGATTGGCGCGCAGTGTTGTCTGGCAGGCCAGCCGCATGCCCTGGGCGATGTCGTGGCGGGTCAGCAGCGCCTCTTCTGTTGGCAGGGCGGGGGCGCCGCCCGCCGTTACCGTGACCCGGCATTGTCCGCAGGTGCCCGACCCACCGCAGGCCGCCGGAATCGCCACGCCGCCATCCGCCAGAGCGGGCAACAGCCGCGCGCCAAGCGGGGCGGCGATTTCGAGACGGTCGTTGACCCGGATCGTCACCGTGCCCGAAGGCATCAGGAACGCGCGCGCCACCAGCACCATGCCGACCAGCAGCAGCACGATGACCACGAAGACCGCGCTGCCCATAAGCGTTTCGGTTGCGGTAGCCGACAGCAGCGCGATCATGGCAGGCTCACCCCCACAAAAGCGGCGAAGCCCATCGACATCAGCCCGGTGACAAGAAATGCCATGCCCAGCCCGCGCAGCCCCTCGGGCGCGTCGGCATGGCGCAACCGTTCGCGGATCGCGGCAAAGGTCACGATGGCCAGCGCCCAGCCGACGCCGCTGCCGACCCCGTAAACCAGGCTTTCGGGCAGGGTATAGCGGCGCTCGACCATGAACAGGCTGCCACCCAGAATGGCGCAGTTCACCGTGATCAGCGGCAGGAAAATGCCCAGGCTGCGGTGCAGTGCGGGGGCGTAGCGGTCCAGCACCATTTCCAGGATCTGCACGATCGCGGCGATCACCCCGATGAACGAGATCAGCTTGAGAAAGCTCAGATCGACCTCGGGCAGGCCCGCCCAGGTCCAGGCTCCTTCGATCAGAAGGCCCTGAAAGATCAGATGGTTGATCGGCACGGTCACGGCCTGGACGACGATCATGGCGACGCCGAGCCCCAGGGCCGTGTCAACGCGTTTCGACACCGCCAGGAAGGTGCAGATACCCAGAAAGAAGGTCAGCGCCAGGTTTTCCTGAAAGATGGATCTGAGGAACAGGTCGATCATCGCCGCGCCCCTCCGTCGGTCCCCTGAAACGGATAATCGTTCACCTCGACCTGCTCGGGGCGCAGGGTGCGGATGATCCAGATCAGCAGACCGATCAGGACAAAGGCGCTGGGTGCCAGCAGCATGAAACCAAGCGGCTGGAACCACCCCCCCTCGGAGGCAAGCGGCAACACCGGCACCCCGAACACCGACCCCGAGCCAAGCGGTTCGCGAATCGCCGCGATCAGCAACAGCACCGCGCTATAACCCAGCCCGTTGCCCAACGCGTCCAGCAGGCTGGGGCCGACCGGATTGCGCATGGCAAAGGCCTCGGCCCGGCCCAGAACGACGCAGTTGGTCACGATCAGGCCGACGAAGATCGACAGTCGCTGGCTCATTTCAAAGGCAAAGGCGCGCAGCACCTGGTCGGCGACGATCACCAGCGAGGCAATGATGGTGATCTGCACTACCAGCCGGATCGAGCTTGGCAGATGGCGGCGGATCAGGCTGATCGCGGTGCTGGCCCCGGCGAGAACCGTCACCAGCGCCGCACTCATGGTCAGCGCGGTCGACAGCGAGGTCGTCACCGCCAGCGCCGAACAGATCCCCAGGATTTGCAGCGTGATCGGGTTGTTGTCGATGATCGGCGCCGTCAGATGGCGCAACAGGGAAGACGCCATGCTAGACCCCCTCGGATTTCAGACGGTCCAGAAACGGACCATAGCCGTTTTCGCCCATCCAGAATTGCACCATGCCCGCCACGCCGTTCGACGAGCGCGTGGCGCCGGTGATGCCATCGACCTCATGCGGGCCGGCCGCGCCGCCGCGCACCACGCTGATCGCGATCTCGCCGGTGGCATCGGCGACCTGTTGCCCTGACCACAGCGCCTGCCATTCGGGCGCGGTGATGCGCGACCCCAGTCCCGGCGTCTCTCCCTGTTCGTAGATGCTCAGACCGGCGATTGTGTTCAGATCGCCCTCCAGGGCCAGATAGGCGCGGATCGTCGATTGATAGCCGGCGCCATAGATCTGCAATACGACCAGGGCCAGGTCGTCGCCATCGCGCACCAGATAGACCGGTGCCAGCCGGGGCAGGCGTCCGATCCGCGCCAGATCCAGCTCGGGCGGCAGCGCGTCGCTAAGGGCGGGATCGGTCTGGGCGGCAAGGAAATCATACCCGGCGGGGTCGGTGGTGGTGTCGATCTCGCCGGTCGTCAGATCGACCAGCACGGACTCCATCGTATCGGCGCCGGTTGCCCGCAGGATCTCGGCGAGGCCGGGCAGGGTGGCGACGAGTTCGGCCAGTTGAGCCTCGCGGGCGGCGTCGATATGCGCTTGCTGGCGCGGTTTCAGCGCGATCGAGGTAACGGATACCGTCGTCGCCGAGACCAGCGCGACCAGGAACGCCACGCCAAGAGTCTTGGCCAGGCTGTCGTTGGGCAGGGCCAGGAACCGGCCCCAGGGCGTGCGGCGCGGGGTTTCAGCCATGGTGCCCCCCCCGGATCTGCCGCCGCGCGCGCAGGCGGGTGTTGCGCCAGATCACGCCCTGATCGATCAGCGGGGCAAAGAGACTGGCCAGAAACGCTGCCGAAATCACCGGGTCCAGCCCGATGATTGCCTCGGTGCCAGTGGCGAACAGAATGAGAAGCGCCCCGGACAGCGCCCCGTGCAACCACCGCCCGGTATTGGTGCAGGCCGCGGCGACCGGGTCGGCGATCAGGAAAACCAGAGAGATCAGCAGAGTCGCGCTGGACAGGTCGGCGATCCCGCCGGGCCGGGATAGCGCCAGCAGCCCCGCCGCCAGCGCAAACCCGGTAACGATGCGCCAGGACACCAGCCCCAGCGCCAGCAACAGCGCGCCCGAAACCCCCGCCGCGACCAGAACTGGCGTGCCGGCTACTGCGTCGGGAATCCCCTGGAACGAGATCAGCAGGAACGACAGGCTGACGACAACCGGGTTCAGAAACCCGCGTCCGCGCCCGCCGAAGATCAACGACCCCAGCACGATGCCGAAACTCAGCGACAGCGCCTGTTGCCACAACGGCACGCCATCGGGCACCAGCAGCACGAAAACCAGCGCCGTCACCACACCATCCCAAGCCATCGGGCGGCACCGCGCGCGGGAAAACACCGCCTGCCAGACCAAGGCCAGTGCCAACGCCAACCCCAGCGCGGGCACCAGCGCCGCGCCGGTCTCGGCAATCCGCGCGGCCAGCGGTATCGCCGCCCCAGCCGCCAGGGCCAGGGTCAGACGGTTTGCATCCCAGACGGGGCGGGTCATGCGCTGCGCTCCTCGGCCAGGCGATCGAGAACGTGACGTAGCAAGATGCCGTAATCCAGCCCCGAGGGGCAAAGCCAGGTCAAGAGCGCCATGTCCTCTTCCAGCAATTCCAGACAACCCAGCCGCTCGGCGGTTTCCACATCGCCCACCGCCAGCGCCCGCATCAGGGGCGCTGGCAGGATCGCAAAGGGAAACGCGGCGTCGTAAGCCTCGCGCGGGATCATCGCGCCATCGCGCGCGCGGGGCAGGGCGTGCAGAAAGCGCCGCCAGAACGGCCCCGAGGGGGTTTCGGATGGGCGCAGCGCCGTGACCTGCATGTCATGGCGGCGCAGATACTGCGCGGTCCGCCCGCCCAATGGCGCGCCTGACAGCAGGGTCGCGCCGGGCGTGATCAGATGGTCGCGCGTCAGGTCGGCCAGATCGGCACCCAGTGGCGCCAGGCACAATCCAGGGGCGCGCAGCCCGTCGCCGGCCACGGCGACCACGCGTGTCCCCTGAACCGTGCCGGTCCGCAGCAGATGCCCCAGCGCGGCTACGTCTTGCGCGCCGATCTGCCAGAGGTTGCGATCCGCCGAGGCCGGGAACACGTGGTGCATCTGCGTGCCCGCGTTTCCGGCGGGGTGCGGCCCGGTGATCTCGGCGATCACCAGCCGGTCGCGCGCCTCGGCCAACGGCGGCCCGGCAGGCTGGCACAGATAGACGGGCCCGGCGGTCAGGCGCAGCAGCGCGTCCAGCCCGGCCTGCAATGGCGCGCGCTGTGGCGTCAGGAAGACCAGCGGATCGGCGGCCAGCGGGTTGGTGTCGGTGGCGGTGACAAAGATCGCAGCGGGTTGTGTGTCGGGACCGGGGATATGCCCGAAGGGGCGCGTGCGAAACCCCGTCCAGGCGCCGCTGTCCAGCATCAGCGCGCGCAGCGCCGCGGCGTCGGATTGCGCGGCGACCGTGTCGAATTTCACGACCCCGTCGCTGCCGGTTTCCAGAATCAGTGCCTCAAGCCGCCGCCGCTTGCCGCGCCTTGTGTGGCGCACCCGCCCGGCCACCGGGGCGACAAAGGCGATGCGCGGATCGTGGCGGTCCCGGCACAGCACCTGTCCCAGGCGCACGGCCTCCCCTTCGGCGACCTGCGGATCCAGCAGGGCGCCGGGGTAATCGGCCCCGAGCAGCGCCACGGCGCCGACCTTGGCGGGCACGGCGGGGCCACCCCCAGGCGCTGCGCCAAAATCCAGATCCCGCCCCTTGCGGAGCGAGATCCGAACCGTAGGTCCATGGTGCCCGGACATGCCGGGATCCCGCCGCAAACCCGTCACGCGATCACGGCCGGGTCAGGCCGGTCATATCGACCGTCGCAACCTGACTCAGGTCCGCGAGGCTGTCGAACATCAGTTGCATCACGTAATGCGGGTTATGCGCGAAGGCGCCGTGATCCTTGGCAACGAACTGGTAATTATAGGCCGCGCGCAGCAACCGCGGGGTCCAGCTTTGATAGCGGTTCGGAAAGATGGCCTCGCCGGGTTCGGCGATGCCGTTGCCATCGGTATCGATGAAGAAATACGGATACGCAGCGTCGGAATAGGCAACGGCGGTGCCGATCACCTCTTGCGAATAGGCGGCGATCGCCGCGCCCAGGCGGGCATGCAGTTCATCGACAACGGTGCTGATCCCGGCGGTGCTTTCGCCGCGTCCCAGAACGTCCAGCGCGGTGGTACGGATCGACTCGAACTCGGTCGCGCCCTGGTGGCAGGTGGTGCAGCTTTCGATCTGAACGCTGGTATCGTGCCCGCCATGGCAGCTGACACAGTTGTCCAGCCCTGCGACGTGCTGGAACGGCCCGGCATACTCGCGGCCCGCATACTGATATCCGCCGCGCACCGCGCCGCCCAGTTGCGTCGCCGCCGCCGCGGAATAATGCACATTTATGAAGCCAAGCTCGGCCGAGACCGCGTCGTCATCGATTCCGCTCACGGCGGCCTCGACCTGATCGCTGGAACTGCGGCCCTGATGGCAGACCCGGCAGACATTCGAGGTGCCGGTCGCGCTGATGGTCACGCCGCTGGGAAAGAGGACATCGGTCAACGACTGCGCCGCCGCGTCGTGGCAGGCGGCACATTCCACGGTGGTGCCCAGCGGCACCGGATGGTCGATGATGCCCGGTGTTTCCATCGGTGAGGCCAGGTAATCGACAAGCCCCGTGGTCGAATGGCAGACGGCACAGGTGCCAGGAATCTCGCCCTCGCTGTCCCAGTGCCGAAACGCCTCGGAGGTTGAATCGGCGTGTGGCGAGGCAAGCCAGGCTTGCAGGATCTCACCGGCAGAGGGTGAAGACTGAGCCATCGCACCGCCGCCCCAGACGGTCAGCACGACCGCCGCGATACCGGAAATCAGTTTGTTGCCCATGTCCTTTTCCCCCTGTCTGTTCGATGAACACGCGTCATCACGTTTCTTGACCCTAGCATACACGGAAAGGGCGCGACTTGACCAAGATCACGCCGCGTCAATCAACCATGAGAAGACTATTTGCCTTCTTTGGGTGCGGTTTTCCCCAAAGGCCATTGTTTTCCGCGCACAGGTCAGGTCAGAGGCCACGCGCAGCGCCCCGCGCGATGCAGCCCATGCTCACGCGTTCGCCGAGTCCATGTCCAGACCGTCGAGACGGACATCATGCACCTGACCTGGCTTGGCACGGCGTGCGCGAGGGAAAGACAAGCTTTCGCATGACCCTCGGCTTTAACGGGCAAAGGGTGCCGCAAGCCAAACGCGCCAGATCGCGCGCTCACCCCGGTGCTGCCGGGAACGGCCCTGCAAACCGGCAGGGGCCCATTGGTAAAGCCGGTTTGCCACCGGGGGCGTCGCAGCGGCCCGGTGGCCTGGTGCTCATGTTGTGCCGTGCCGGCCCCGTCGCGGTCTGCGCTCAGGCGGTCAGATGGATGACGCGCTTGCCAAAGGCTTCGCCGCGCAACAGCCCGATGAAGGCCGCCGG
>JAGRMK010000499.1 GCA_020441345.1 Paracoccaceae bacterium | reverse complement strand
CGTTTCACCACGTCGCTCCGCAGTAGACATGCCTACAGTCGATTTCATCGTCCGTTTTGCCTCCGGCCTATCATGCCCCTGAGCGACCGCTTGCGAGGGTATTCCGCATTTGCCCAGCCGCGTCGACGCCGTGTGCAAGTTTGCGCACCATGAGAAATACATTCCCTGTCGTGCGCGCCCAGATTTTACCGATGGTGTCCTTCTCGCGCGCCTCGGGGGCGCCGACCAGATGTTCCCCTTTGTATTCGACGACGAAAAGACGCCCGTCAGTCAGCTTGGCCACGAAGTCGGGATAGAAGCGGCGTCCGACTCGCGGCAGCCAGAAGGAATCCGGGTGCTTGGACACATTCCGCACCCAGACCGCGACGTCTTCCAAGCTGTCAATCGACCATGCGCACTGGAATTCTTCGCCATTCAAGTCGCCATCGAGGAGTGGTGCCCGGTCGGCACCCAGCAGGTGCTTGTTGAAACGAAGGGCACCCAGTGGCTGCGTCGGGACGTTCTGGTAGACACTGTCGTCGAACCGCACGATGCGACCAGCGTCCCAGGTCGGGCGCGAGGCCTCGCCAAACAACACCATCTGATGCGCGGCAGACCGCTCTGCATCTCGGATCGACTGCAACTTCCAGCGGATGCGGGCCGCGAGCTGATGCTGCCAGTCGATCAGCGTGCGAACACTGATATCCCGCGTCGCGGTCAGGTCGGCGACCAGGGCCGCGATCCAGGGCATCAACTCGGCCTGAGACAGGAACGGCACGCGGCACGCACGTTCCAGCCACTGAACCAGAGAGGCTTCGAGTTCGGCATCCGTCGGACCTTGCAGCCCGTGCAGTATTGGCTGGTCCTGAGATATACGGCTGTAGACCAGCTTTTCGCCTTCGAGGTCGATTTCGACGACTTCTTGCGCGCGATGAAAGCTCATCTCTTGTTCAGTCAGCCGCGCGGCATGGCGATCCAGTGACCAATCGACGCGTTCCATGATCGCGTCGGTCTCGGCGACAAAGGTTTCGCCCTCCATCTCCACCAGAAGCTGCGGCACGTCGATCACATGGCCCTGCTGCGCCAATGTGCGCGAGGCTTCGACACGGGCGCGGTGCCGGTCGATCTGTGCGTCGAGCTGGGCGCGATCTTGGGAGGGTGTGATCGCGCGCATGGTCGCCGCAACGGAGTCGCTGATGTCACCCCGGACACCGACTGCCAGTGTCCCGTCGGCACGCGGCAGATAGTCGACCCCTTCGTCCTGCAACTGGTTCAGCTGTGCCCGCGTCTCGTCGCTGTCCGGCAAGGATAGTTGCAACACCGGCCTGGGCTGCACGGGATCGGGGTCGAACAGGGTGCCCTGCGGGTCCATCTCGATGCCGCGCGGCCTCAGGCTTTCGCGCACCTCCTCGTCGGTGAACCCCATGTCGATCAGCTTGTCGGTCAGGGCCACCGCCGCATCCTGGAACGAGGCCTCGGACACATGGGCATAGGCGCAGTTCAAGGCGGCATCCTTGCGCCGCGCGGCATAGGGCATGCGCAACACCCGGCCCAACAACTGCTCGACCGCGCCACGGCTCTGCAAGCGCTGCGTGGCGCACAGCACATAGGCAGACGGGCAATCCCACCCTTCCTTCAGCGCGTCCACGGTGATCACATGCCGCGTCTGTTCAGCGGGATCGCGCAGGTTCACGCCATCGAGTTCCCGCTGTTCGCCGGTGGCGATCTTGATGCGATCCTCGGGGATCAGCTTTTCCTCGACCAGATAGCGCTTCAACTCGGCCACGGTCGGGTGCCCGTTTCTGGCCTGCGCCTGATACAGCACCACGGGCCGGATGTGGTCGCGGTCGGCGCGCGCCTTTTCTTCCAGCATGTTGCGGGTGGCAACCGCCCCAGTCACCGCCTCGCGCCAGTCGTCATGCGGACGCACGCGGATCGGCAGCTTGATCATGTCTTCGGCCTTCAACGCGCTGGCCGTCACCGAATACAGGATGTTGTTGCGGTCGCGCGGGGTGGCGGTGAACTCGACGATGGCGGCGGGGCGGATGCGGGCCTGCACCTCTTGCGTCAGGCCCGAGACGGCGTTGTGCGCCTCGTCCACGATCATCAGGGCGCGCTGATGATACAGCAGGTTGGCGAACGAGAATTTCACCGCCCCCTCGGTCAGCAACGGGTTGTTCGCGGCTTCCTCGGCGGAAACCACCTCCATCCCGCCGGTCGGCACGCCGGTGAAATGCCCCTCCAGCTCTTCGTGATGCGCATAGACCTTGCGGCCCGTGGTGTTGGTGACGCGGAACGCCTGGATCGTCGAGACGACGACGCAGGTCTGGCGGCCCAGATCCTGCGGCCGCAGCATCTCGAATTCGGCGATGTCGAACACCCGCACCTGCCCGCCGAACGCCTCGTCCAGCCGCGCGCGGTAGGGATGCCTGCGGTCCTTCAACGCCTCCAGCGTCTGCGACTTGATCGCGTCCGAGGGCACGAACCACAGGACCAGAGGATGCGCGCGTTGCAGGTAACTGCGCCCCGCCAGCCGGATCGCCTCGGCGGCCAGCAGGGTCTTGCCGCCGCCCGTGGGCAGGCGCAGGCAGAC
>JAGRMK010000498.1 GCA_020441345.1 Paracoccaceae bacterium | reverse complement strand
CGACCTTGTAGGTCAGCATCTTGCGATCGGGCCGCACCATGCCGGTCAGCTTCACCTCGCCCACACCCAGCGCATAGCCACGTCCCTGCCAGCCTCGCCAGCCCAGGTTGAAGCCGGTCAACTGCCACAGCCCGTCCAGCCCCAGGCATCCGGGCATGATCGGGTTGCCTGGAAAATGGCAATCGAAGAACCACAGGTCTGGCGTGATGTCGAATTCGGCGACGACATGCCCCTTGCCGTGCAGCCCACCATCCGCCGAGATGTCGGTGATCCGATCCATCATCAGCATCGGCGGCGCGGGCAGTTGTGCATTGCCGGGGCCGAAAAGCTCGCCGCGGGCGCAGGCGAGAAGACCCTCTTTGTCAAACTGCGTTGGATACTGCGCCATGTGTCGGTGTCCTTCCCCGGGATCGTGATGTTCACCCCGTCTAGCACCCGAACTTCAACACTGACAAGCCGGGCCTTGCCCGAACCAGAACCGCATGGGCGCAATCCGGTTCGCGGCCTCCAGCCCCGAACAGACCCTGCCCGCCTGAGGGGCATTGAAAGATACCCCGCAAACCCCTTATACTTGTTAACATGAGCAGAGATTTCGCGACACAGACGCATCTGGCCCACACACGCGCCACCGACTGGCTGACCGCCGCCGGGCTGCGCCCGACCCGACAGCGCCTGGCCCTGGCCGCGTTGCTGGTCGGCGATGGCCAGGACCGCCATGTGACCGCCGAAAAGCTGTTTGTCGCCGCGCAACACGGCGGAGAGAAGGTCTCGTTGGCGACGGTCTACAATACCTTGCGCGCGTTCTGCGACGCCGGGTTGCTGACCGAGATCACCGTCGATGCCTCGCGCAGCTATTTCGACACGCGGACCGACGATCATCCGCATTTCTTCTGGGAAGACACGCAGGTTCTGACCGATGCGCCTTCGGACCAGCTGGAGATCCTCCGGCTGCCCGAAGCGCCCGATGGCTGCGAGATCGCGCGGGTCGATGTGGTGATCCGCTTGCGGCGGCCTGCCTGAACCGTCGCGACCCGTTCCGTCACAGAAAGCCCCCTGCCGATGCTGTCGTATCAACACCTCTACCACGCGGGGAATGCCGCGGATGTGCACAAACACGCGCTGCTGGCCTGGATGCTGGAATATTTGACGCAAAAGGACAAGCCGCTGACCTATATCGAGAGCCACGCGGGACGCGGGCTATACGATCTGGGCGCGCCCGAGGCGTTGAAGACCGGCGAGGCGGCAATGGGACTCGACCGGCTGGAGCGGGAGATCGCATCCGAACACCCCTATCGCCGGGTGCTGGCGCGGGTGCGCGCGGCGCATGGCGCCCGGGCCTATCCCGGCTCGCCCCTGATCGCGGCCAGCCTGCTGCGGCCGACCGACACCATCCACCTGGCCGAGCGCCACCCGGCCGAATTCGCGGCGCTCGCCGAGGCGATGCTGCCCTATCCGGCACTGGTCTATCCGGTGGACGGGTTTGCAAAAGCGCACGAGCTGACCCCGCCAACCCCGCGCCGCGGGTTGATGCTGGTCGACCCGAGTTACGAGATCGCCTCGGATTATGCTGACATGGCGCATTTCGTCGGTGTTATCGCGCGCAAGTGGAATGTCGGCGTGATCGCCCTGTGGTATCCGCTGCTCAGCGAGGACCGAGGCCCCGCGCCCCACCACGCGATGGTTGATGCACTGATGCAGGCCCATCCCGACGCGCTGCGCCACGAGGTCGCGTTCCCGCCTGCTCGCGCCGGGCACCGGATGACCGGGTCGGGGATGGTGGTGATCAACCCGCCCTGGGGATTGGACGACGAGGCCCGCCGGCTGGACCGGGTATTCGCGGCACCGGGTTAGATCCGTTCCCGCGAGCCTTGACGAGGTTAGCGGCCGCGCTGCGCGCGACACCGTTTGAGCACGGCCTCGCGGCCGTGCGGGTCAGGGGGTTCCCCCCCCTCGCGCTGCGCGCTCACCCCCGGAGTATTGCGGGCAAGATGAAGTGGATCGGTCATCCTTGCTTGTGCTGGCGGCGCAACAGCAGCCCGGCAATTGTGACGGCGATGGCGACGATGACGATGATGATCGTGGCAAGCGCGTTCACGTCGGGGCTGACCCCAAGCCGGACCTTGGAAAAAATCACCATCGGCAGGGTCGAAGCCCCCGGCCCCGAGACAAAACTGGCGATCACCAGATCGTCGAGCGAC
>JAGRMK010000038.1:10860-15322 GCA_020441345.1 Paracoccaceae bacterium | reverse complement strand
CCAGTCAGCCCGCTTGCTGGATCAGTTGCGCGAGGTACTGCGGTACAAACACTATAGCTTGCGCACTGAAGAAGCTTACCTGTACTGGGTGAAGTTTTTCGTGCGTTGGCATGGGCGTAGCGGGCAAGTGCGGCATCCGCGTGACATGGGTGCCGCAGAGGTTCAGCAATTTCTGTCCATGCTGACCACCGAGCGCAACGTCTCCGTGTCCACCCACAACCAGGCGCTCAGTGCCTTGCTGTTTTTGTACCGCGAAGTGCTGGGTGTGAAGCTGCCGTGGCTTGACGATGTGCAGCGTCCGACGCGGCCTCGGCGCATTCCGTCGGTATTGACCGTGGCAGAGGTGGCGGGCCTGCTTGGGGCGATGACGGGGATTGAGCTGTTGCTGGCCAAACTGTTGTACGGCACCGGCATGCGGCTCAATGAAGGGCTGCGCCTTCGGGTCAAAGATATGGACTTTGATCAGCGTGTGCTGGTGGTGCGCGACGGCAAAGGCGGAAAAGACCGGGTGGTGATGTTGCCGCAATCGCTGGATGCCGCGTTGCGCTCGCAAATGGCGCAGTCACGCGCACTGTGGGAACTGGACCGGCAACAGCAGCGAGCGGGTGTTGAGGTGCCCGATGCACTGGCGACCAAATACCCCGGTTTGGGCCAGCGCTGGGGATGGTTCTGGGTGTTTCCATCTCCCAAGTTGTCGATTGATCCACGCTCACGCATTGAGCGCCGACACCACTTGTACGAGGAACGTTTGCAGCGCGCCATCAAGCTGGCTTGCGCAGCAGCGCAGGTTCACAAGCCTGTTTCGGTTCACACCTTACGTCATTCATTTGCCACGCACTTGCTGCAAGCGGGTACCGATATTCGCACGGTGCAGGAGTTGTTGGGTCACTCGGATGTCAGCACCACCATGATTTACACCCACGTGCTCAAGGTGGCGGCAGGCGGCACAGCCAGCCCGCTGGATGCACTCCGTAGATTGGTGCAATGAATCACCGCTTCCGCTGCACAACCGACATTGAGGTTGACCCTGGTGCAGTGTTTCACGCTACCAGCATCACTTCGGGTCAAAACCAGCACCTACAACCGATTCTTTGCCGCATCAGCCCCTTCACCCGGGGCGATGCACATTCATCAGATGCAGCAAGTGTTCGTCATTAGCTATTGAATAGATAGCTTTCAGCGCTTGCTGGATATGCCTTGGAGGCCATTTTTACTTAAAAATTGTGATGGCAGGGCCCAGGCACTCATCCAGCCCATCCCCATTCACCCACCCTCAATACACCAGCCGCTCCGGCCGAATTTCCTGCAGGATGGTGGTGGCGATTTCTTCAATGGACTTGGTGGTGGACGACAGCCAGCGGATGCCCGAGCGGCGCATCATGGCCTCGGCCTCGGCGACCTCGTGGCGGCAGTTCTGCAGGCTGGCGTAGCGCGACTCGGGGCGGCGTTCGCTGCGGATTTCGGACAGGCGCTCGGGGCTGATGGTCAGGCCAAAAATCTTCTTGCGGTGCGGCACCAGCGCGGGCGGCAGCTCGCGGCGGTCAAAGTCTTCGGGGATCAGCGGGTAGTTGGCCGCCTTCAGGCCGTGCTGCATGGCCAGGTACAGGCTGGTGGGGGTTTTGCCGCTGCGGCTCACGCCCACCAGGATCACGTCGGCACCTGCCAGGTCGTGGTTGGTCTGCCCGTCATCGTGGGCCAGGCTGAAGTTGATGGCTTCGATGCGGTCGTGGTATTCCTTGCTCTTGCTGATGTCCGAGAAGCGTCCCACGCGGTGGTGCGACTTGATGCCCAGTTCCACCTCCAGCGGGTGCACAAAGGTGCCGAACATGTCCAGCAGCATGCCACCTTTGCAGCCTTCCTGGATGACCTTGAGCACTTCCATGTTCACCAGGGTGGTAAACACGATGCTCTTGCGCCCTTCGACTTCGGCCGTGTGGTTGATCTGGCGCACCGCCTGGTGGGCCTTGTCCACGGTGTCGATGAAGGGCAGGCGCACGCGGCGCGGTGCCAGTTCGAACTGGGCCAGGATGGCATTGCCAAAGGTTTCGGCGGTGATGCCGGTGCCGTCGGAGACAAAAAACACGGTGCGAGTGTGCATGCGGGGCCTTAGGGGATACGTCAGCCCGTTGCCAGAAGCGCGGGCCTACAATTGCGCCCATTATCCAAATTCTGACCATGCGCGCCGTCGGCCCACAAGCACAACAACAAAGCCGTGCCCCGCGCCTGGTTGCTCGCCCATTGCTCCTCCAGGGTGTGGGCGCAGACCCGGTTTCAACTTCTGGAGCTTTCCCATGTCTGCACTGTTCAACGCGACCGCCCTGGTCGTACCGTTTGAAAACCTGAGAATGACCGACGTCGAGTCGGTGGGTGGCAAGAATGCCTCTCTCGGCGAGATGATTTCGCAGCTGCCCGAGGGCGTGCGCGTGCCTACGGGCTTTGCCACCACGGCGCATGCCTTCCGCGCATTTCTGGCCCATGACGGCCTGGCCGACCGCATCAGCCAGAAGCTCGCCGCTCTCGACACCGAGGATGTGCGCGCACTGGCCCAGGTGGGCGCCGAGATCCGCGCCATGGTCGAGGCCCAGCCTTTCCCCGCCGACCTGGAGCAGGCCATCCGCGAGGAGTTTGCGCGCCTCTCCGCAGGCAACCCCCATGCCAGTTTCGCTGTGCGCTCGTCGGCCACGGCCGAGGATCTGCCCGAGGCCAGTTTCGCCGGCCAGCAGGAGACCTATCTCAATGTTTGCGGCGCGCAGGCGCTGCTGGCGGCCTGTCGGCGCTGCTATGCCTCGCTTTATACCGACCGGGCAATCACCTATCGCCGGTTGCAGGGGTTCGACCATGACGCGGTGGCGCTGTCGGTGGGTGTGCAGATGATGGTGCGCTCGGATATCGGCGGGGCGGGGGTGATGTTCTCCATCGACACCGAAACCGGGTTCGACAAGGTGGTGCTGATCAACGCTGCCTGGGGGCTGGGCGAAAACGTCGTGCAGGGCGCGGTAAGCCCCGACGAATACCAGGTGTTCAAACCGCTGCTGGCTGAGCCGGGTCTGTCGCCAATCGTCGAAAAGCGGCTGGGCGCCAAGGAAATCAAGATGGTCTATGCCGGCACCGCCAGCGGCGAGACGCGCAACCTGCCGACCTCGAAGGCCGAACGCGGACGCTTCGTTCTGTCGGATGACGAGATCCTGCACCTGGCGCGGATGGCCGTCACCATCGAAGCCCATTACGGTCAACCAATGGACATGGAATGGGCGCGTGACGGGATCACCGGTGCGCTGTGGATCGTGCAGGCCCGGCCCGAGACCGTGCAGTCGCGTGCCGGGGCGGCGGCGCTGCATTCGTTTGACGTGGGTGCACATGGTCCGGTGCTGACGCAGGGGCTTGCGGTCGGGCAATCGGTGATCACCGCGCCGGTCTGCATGATCGACAGCCCGCAGGACATGGCGCGGTTCGTCGACGGCTCGGTACTGGTAACGCCCACGACCGACCCCGATTGGCTGCCGATCATGAAACGCGCCGCTGCCATCGTCACCGACCACGGCGGGCGCACCAGCCACGCGGCCATCGTCAGCCGCGAGCTGGGCCTGCCAGCGATTGTCGGCTGCGGCGATGCCACGCATGTTCTGCACGAGGGGCAGGTGGTGACCGTCGCCTGTGCGGGTGGCGATGAAGGGCTGGTCTATGACGGCACCGCCGAAGTCACCGAAACGCTGATCGATCCGGGACAGGCCCCCGCGACCCGCACCAAGGTGATGATGAACATGGCCAATCCCTCGGCCGCGTTCCGCTGGTGGCGGCTGGCGGCGGATGGCGTCGGCTTGGCGCGGATGGAATTCGTGATTTCCAACGCGATCAAGGTGCACCCGCTGGCTCTGACCCGGTTCTCTGCCGTGACGGACCCTCAGGTGCGTGACGAGATCGAGACGCTGACCCGCGGCTACCCGTCGAAGCCTGCCTATTTCGTGGACCGCCTGTCGCGCGGACTGGCAAAGATCGCTGCGCTGGTCTGGCCGAAGCCGGTGATTGTGCGGATGTCGGATTTCAAGACCAACGAATACGCGGGGCTGTTGGGCGGCGCGCAGTTCGAGCCCGACGAAGAGAACCCGATGATCGGGTTCCGGGGGGCTTCGCGCTATGCCGCGCCCGACTATGCCGACGGGTTCGCGCTGGAGTGCGCGGCGATCAAGAGGCTGCGCGGCGAGATGGGGTTTGCGAATGTGGTGGTCATGATCCCCTTCTGCCGCACGCCGGCCGAGGCCGACGCCGTGCTGGCGGAAATGGCCAAGCACGGGTTGGAGCGCGGCAAGGACGGGCTGAAGATCTATGTCATGGCCGAAATTCCGTCGAACGTGATCCTGGCAGAAGAGTTCGCCAGCCGGTTCGATGGGTTCTCGATCGGGTCGAACGATCTGACGCAGCTCACGCTGGGGGTGGACCGCGATTCCGAACGGTTGGCGTCGGT
>JAGRMK010000038.1:0-10747 GCA_020441345.1 Paracoccaceae bacterium | reverse complement strand
CGGATCCTGGTCGAGGCGGGGATCGACACGATCAGCGTCACGCCCGATGCCTTCATGGCGGTGAAGGCGAATGTGGCAGAGGCCGAATCGCTGGTACAGGCGCCGCCAGCGCCACGCGGCTGAGCGCGGCCAAGGGGGTTTTCCACCCCCTTGGAACCCCCGGAGGATATTTTTCGACAGATGATCGGGGTCAGCAGCGCCCGGTCAGCCGGTTGCCGAGCGCGGCGAGGCGCGACGGGGTGCCGCCCCGGGCTTCGTGGCGATCGGCGGCGGCATAGAGCCGGTACATGGCGCGCAGGCCCAGCCAGCGCAGGGGTTCGGGTTCCCAGAGGCGGACCCGGCGGTTGACCCAGGGCAGGGCGATCAAGTCGCTGTCGCGGCCAAGGGCCAGGTCGGCCAGTGTCCGCCCGGCGAGGTTGGCGGTCGAGACGCCCACGCCCACATAGCCCCCCGCCCAGCCAAGCCCGGTGTCGCGGTCCAGCCCGACTGTCGCGCACCAGTCGCGCGGCACGCCCAGCACCCCGCACCAGCCGTGGTCGATGCGCGCGCCGCGCGTGGCTGGGAAATGCCGGTGCAGGATCGCCGTCAGGCGGCGCAGGGTTTCGGCGTCGGGGGTTCCGTCGCGGTCGAGGCGCGAGCCGAAGCGATAAGGCACGCCGCGCGCGCCGACGGTGATGCGCCCGTCGCGGGTGCGTTGGCAATAGCAATAGGTATGGTCGAAATCGCCGAGGATCTCGTGCCCGTCCCAGCCGATCCGATCCCATACCGCCTGTGGCAGGGGTTCGGTGGCGATCTGCGCCGAATTCAGCGGCAGCCAGCTTCGGCGCAGGCCGGGCAGCGTGGCGGTGAACCCTTCGGTGCAGCGCAAGATGACCGTCGCCTGCACCGCGCCCCGCGCGGTGGTCACGCGGCCGGGGGCGAGGGCGGTGACCTCGGTGTCCTCGTGGATCGTGACTCCCAGCCGTTCGACCGCCAGCGCGAGGCCGCGAACCAGTTTCGCGGGCTGGATGCGGGCGACGCCGCGCACTCCCATCGCGCCCAGCGCGCCGGGAATCGCCACGCGTGCGCGGGTTTCGGCGGCGGTCAGAGTGAACAGACGTTCGGCCTCGCCCCAGGCGGCGCGATGCGCGTACTCGGCCTTGAGCCGTGCCATCTGGGCGGGGTTGGTGGCGACCAGGAGTTCGTCGCAGCGCCGGATGTCGGCGTCGATCCTTTCGGCGTCGGCGACTCGGATCACCTCGTCCACGGTGCCCATCATCGCCCGGACCATTCGGCGCACCGGTTCGGGGCCGCTGTCGCGTGCATAGGTTCCATGGTTCCAGGCAAAGCCGCCCGAGAGCCAGCCACCGTTGCGGCCCGAGGCGCCAAACCCCGCGAAGGTCTTTTCCAGCACGACGACGGACAGCGCCGGCGCCGCCTGCTTGAGGTAATAGGCGGCCCAAAGTCCGGTATAGCCGGCGCCAACGATGGCGACATCGGC
Source organism: Paracoccaceae bacterium (assembly GCA_020441345.1). GTDB lineage: Bacteria > Pseudomonadota > Alphaproteobacteria > Rhodobacterales > Rhodobacteraceae > Pararhodobacter. The sequence continues at coordinate 9,267 of JAGRMK010000038.1, read as the reverse complement.
CTGCACGGTGCCCGCCAGTGCCGCGCGGCGGACCACCGGCAGGCCGATATCGGCATACCAGTGCGAGACGGCACCCAATCTGGGGGTGGCGGCGGTCACAGGCCCAGCGACGCCAGGATTTCGGCGCGGTGTTGATCGCGGGCCGGGGCGGGGGCCGGATCGGTCACGCGTCCGTCGAACCGGGGGGCGGCGCGCGGTTGCAGCACGCCATCGGCCTGCGACCAGGTTTGCCGCGCGCAGAGATGGGGGTCGGCGGCGGCTTCGGTCGGGCTGAGAACCGGGCCGACACAGGCGTCGGTGTCGAGGAACAGCGCCGTCCAGTGGTCGCGCGGTTGCGTTGCGAACAAGGCGGTCAGGCGTTCGGCGGCGCGGGGCCAGGCCGCGGGGTCGTTCTGGCGGGTGAAAAGGGGATCGTCGCCCAGGTCGAGACAGGACAGGAAAGCGGCGTAGAACTTGGGTTCGAGGCATTGCACCGACACGAACCCGCCATCCGCGCAGGCATAGCACCGCGACCAGTGCGGCCCGTCCAGGATCGAGGCGCCGCGCCGCGTCTGGAACAGGCCCCCGGCCTGCATCGTCATCAAGAGCGCCAGCATATGCGCCGACCCGTCCACGATCGCGGCATCGACCACCGTGCCGGTGCCGCTGCGCAAGGCGGCGATGATTCCGGCCAGCACCCCGGCCACCAGATAGAGCGCGCCGCCGCCAATATCGCCGACCAGCGTCGGCGGGGTGAACGGCGGTTGACCGGGCATCGAGGCATACCAGAGCGCCCCGCTGAGCGCGGCGTAATTCAGGTCATGCCCGGCCTGTGGGGCGCGCGGCCCGTCCTGACCCCAGCCGGTCATGCGCCCGTAGACCAGCCGCGGGTTCAGCGCGTGGCACGCATCGGGGCCGAGCGCCAGACGCTCCATCACGCCGGGGCGGAACCCCTCGATCAGCGCGTCGGCGCTGCGGATCAGCGCTTCCAGGATCGGGCGATCTTGCGGTGCCTTCAGATCCAGCGCGATCGTGCGCTTGCCGCGGTCCAGCAGGCTGCGCTCGGGCAGACCGGGCAGGGGCGGGCCGCCGGGGCGCTGGACGCAGATCACCTCGGCGCCCAGATCGGCCAGCATCATCGCCGCGAACGGTCCGGGGCCCAGCCCCTCGATCTCGATGACCCTCACACCTTCAAGCATGGTCAGTCCTCCATTGCCCGCGCGCCATCAGCACCTCTTTCAGCAGGGTTGGCCGATCCGACATCAGCGCGTCAACGCCCATGTCCAGCAGCCGATGCATCGTGGCGGCATCATCCACCGTCCAGACCTGAACCTGAATTCCCCGCTGATGTGCCGCGCGCAAAAAGCGTGGCGTCACAACCGGGATGCCGCGAAAGAACAGCGGCACCTGCACCATCTGGAAAGATCCGGTGCGCAGCGGCAGATGCCAGCCGCGCAGCCAGAGGCCCAACACGCCCCGATGCGCCGGTGACCAGCACAACCCGTCGCCCAGAAGGGCGCGCAGCCGCGCGGTCCGGTCGGGATCGAAGCTGCCGGTGCCAATCCGGTGCAAGGCCTTCATCCGGGTGATCAACTCGGCCAGCGGGGCGACGACGGCGTCGGACTTGGACTCGAGGTTGACGAAACGATCGGGCCAGGATTCGAGCAGATCGCACAGACGCGGAACACTCGCGCCTCCGGGGGTGCGCACCGCGCGTAACTCATCCCAGGTCACGTCGGCGATGGCGCGCGGATCGCCGGTCATGCGTGCCAGTGTCGGGTCGTGATGGACAACCACGACGCCATCGCGGGTCAGATGCACATCGGTTTCCAGATGGGTGTATCCCAGCGCGATGGCATGAGCGAAGGCGGGCATCGTGTTTTCCTCGCCCTCCAGGGATCCGCCGCGATGGGCGATGGCAAGCGGGCGGGGATGGTCGAGAAACGGATGCATCGCGCCATCTTGCCCGGATTTTCGCCCCTGTCGAGGCCTTGCCGACATGCCGAGGGGGATCAGTGCGGGGCACGGCGCAGGATGCGCCAGAGCACCAGCAGCGCCAGTGCATAGGCAAAAGCCCCGTAGGACAGCGTTTCGCGACCGACCGCCGCGCGATCCTCCCAGCCCAGACCGGCCGAGGCAACGGCATGGATCATCCCCCAGCCCCCCGCGACCCAGATCAGTGCCAGCAAGGCCAGCCGCTCGGGCAACGTGCTGCGCTGCGCGACATCGCCCGCAATCAGGGCAAGCCCGATGCCCGTCACCACCATGTCGTAGTCATAGAGATACGGGCTGACCAGGGCCGCCGTGAAGCAGGCCATGGCCAGCGTCTGATGCACCGCCACCCCGCGCCGAACGCCCAGCGCGATCGCGCCACAGGCCGCAAGGCCGACGCCCGATTGCACCCAAAGCGCGGGGCCTGGCGGGATTCCCAGCGAATGCAGGGCGGCATAGACCGATGTCATGCGAAACAAGGGGTAAAACTCGGTCCGCAGCGCTCGCCCCGCTTCCTCGGCGCCGCCCAGGAACGCCGCCCAGATCCCCGGGCCCAAGATCAGCGTGGCGAGCAGCGAACTGGCGATGACAATCGCCACCCCGATCCCAAGCACCCACCAGCGCGCCGATGCCAGCGCATGCACGCCCAGCCCGATGCCCAGATGCGGCTTGATCACCAGGAGACCCAGCGGCCAGCCCGCGGCCGTGCGCCCGCGCAGCGTGGCCAGGCAGAACAGAGCAGTAAGCGCACCGGTCAGAAAGGCATTCTGGCCGATGGCGGCGGTTACCGAGATCGGCGGCGCAAGCGCGACCAAGAGCCAGTGAAACCTCGGCCCCGACAGGCGCGCCAGCAAGACCAGATAGGCCGAGAGCGTCCCAAGCGTGAACACCGCATAAGCCAATCCGCGCGGCAGCCCGGGCAGCAGCAGCGCGATCAGGTCGAATTGCGGTGGATAGGTCCAGGGCATGAAGCTGTCGCGGCCGACCAGGGCATGCTGGACCTCGGCCATCACCGCCGCGCGATACGCCTCGGCGACACGCCCCTCCCAGAACATCTGCCCGACGATATAGAAGGCGTCGAAATCAATCAGGACTCCGCGCGCGCCCAATTCTGGGACCAGAACCGCGTGCTGCACCACGACAGCGAGCAGCAGCAGGATCAGGATGCCGGTCACGCTGCGCGCAATGCGGCGGCGGGTATCGGGGGAAATCGGCATGTCCTGCTCCGGCTGGCCTGTCGTGCCGGCGCTGCCGGATGTCCCGGCCCGCGCCACAGCCGGCGAACCCTAGCCCGCGGCGCGCGTCGCTGGCAAGCGGTGCACCCCGTGAAATCCCGGACGCATGGCCTGCCGCGCAGCACGCATCGGTCAGACCCAGCGACCGACCGCCATCAGAACCGCAGCTGGCGTGGTGGCGTCGCTGACCGGCGCGGTCGAGCGATAGGCACAGGATACCGCATCGACCCCCGCCAGATTGACGCTCCGCGTTGTCGCGCCGCTGTTGCCCGAAAGCGCAATCCCGGCCGCCGCATGGAACGCCACCGGATACGTCCAGGACTGGTCGGCCGCTTCAAAGAAGCTGCTGCCGAGGGCCGTGGTCGCGGCGCCCAGCGTGACGGTTTTCGTGCAGATCTGTGTGCCGTCGGCGAATCGCACCCAGGCGCCGTTCGCATTCGATCCGCGCTCGATCACGGCGCCGGTCGGCACCCCGCCGGATTGCGACACCGTTCCCAGAACACGGTTACTCGTGTAGATCTCGCTCCATGACAGGGCGCCGGTTGCCGCGGTGCGAATGCCGAGCCATGACCGCGAAAGGGCCGTGCTGCCGGTCAGGCGGGTGGCACGCACGGCAACCCCGCTGGTTCCAAATCGTTCGACCAGCGCCGTGCCCGAATAGGCCCCGCCCCCCGGCGACCCGGTGGCGGTGTTTTCGGTGTAGGCATAAAAGCCGGGCACCAGCGACGCCGTGAAATCCGTGATCGCCGGTGGCGCCGACGAGCCAAGCCCCATCCAGCCGACCGTTGAAACTCGCCCGGCGGTCGTGTCGGTGGCCGATTGCGTGATCGCGGTTCCGGTGATCGCCGTGTTGATGACCGGGGCGCTCAGGGTCTTGCCGGTCAGCGTCTCGGTCCCCGCGCGGGTTGCCAGCGTGCCAGAAGTCGGCAGGGTCAGGGCGGTTGCGCCCGATGTCGTCAAGCTCAGCGCGTGATTGCCGACGCGGGTCAGCGTTGCGGCGGCATTGTTGGCGATGCCAGTGCCGCCCTGCGCCGGGGACAAGGGCGTGCCAAGCTGCACCTGAGACAGGGTTGTCACCGCCGTCGCGGGGTTGATGCTCAGCGCACTCGACCAGGCGGATCCGTCCGGGCTGACCTTGATCGAGAACGTATCGCTGCCGGCAAGGCCCATTTCGGCCCGGCCAGACCAGCCGGATTGATAGAGCAGCGATGCCGTGTCGCTGCCCGTCGCCTTGTTGATCTTCACCTGATGCCCGGCTCCGTCGTGACTGAGCAGCGTCGCGTCCGAGGCCACGGCCAGCCGGTTTGTCCCGTCATAGGCGGTGTTGATGCCTGCGCCCGTCAGATTCTGAAGATCGGGCAGATCCGGCTGCGCCCAATCCGTGCCGGTCCAGATTCGCAGGTCCGTGCCCTGGGCCGCGCGCCACCCCGGGCGCGGCGTCACGAACAGCCAGCCGCCGTTCGACCACACCGCTATCTCGGCGTCGTGCCCGGCCCAGTCGTTCACCGCGCCCAACCCGATCGCAAACACATTGCCTTCGGTTGCCGAAACAGGCGGAGTTGTCGCGTCGAAGGCAATAACCGAAAGCTGGACGATCGCATCCAGCCGTTCGAGAGCCTCGTTATGGGTGACATGCTTTTGCGCCTGAGCATCGGCCATGTACGGCAACTCTAGGTTCGCTGACCATGACGACATGTAAAATTCTCCGCTTGTCAAATCCCGTGTGACAATAGGAGATGCCTGGCAAACAGCCGGATAAGACGCCGCACGATGCGCCAGAACGGTATGCAACACCCACCGTGCCCCGTGCGGACCATGGACCTGCCAGGCCCCGGCAGGAAAGAGTGTCCGACTCTGAGGTCAGATCATGCTGGTCCTGCTTTGCGTTGGCGAAGAACGCAATGTGCCCGTTCCTGGCCTTTCACGCGATAGCGTGGGGGAACTCCGCGCCTCGAAAGCCGCTTGACGGACGGCGACCGGGCCAGGGCCGATGTCACCGTCTCTGGACGATCCAGCGCGGGCCGTGGCGTCACGCTTGCGGCTGGCCTGCCGCTTGGTCAACATGGTGCGAAACAGGGGGCGAAAGTGATCATTCTTCATCACGTGCCGCAAACGCGCAGTTTCCGCGTCTTGTGGTTCCTTCACGAGGCCGGGCTTGAGCATGAGCTGCGCTATCACAGCTTTGCGGGCAAGGCGCTGCGCGATCCGGCCTTTCTGGCGCTGTCCCCGGCCGGGCGGGTGCCCGCGGTCGAGGTGGACGGAGGCACGCTGTTCGAATCGGCGGCAATTCTGGAATACCTTGTCGAAACCCGCGCCCCGGCGCTGGGCCGCGCGCCGGGCCATGCCGAGCGGGGCCGGTATCTGGAATGGCTGCATTACGGCGAAACCATCGCGCAGCACCTGGCGCAACTGACCTTTCACCACATCGTTCTGCGCCCCGAGGACCGTAGCCCGGTGGTTCAGCGGCTCGAATCCCTGCGCCTGCATCGCACGCTGGAGGGGATCGAAGCCGCGCTGGACGACCGGGACTGGATCTTGCCGGGCGGGTTCAGCGCCGCCGATGTGATGATCGGCAGTTCGACCGATCTGGCACGCCGCTTCGTGCGGCTCGATACATTGCCGCGCGTTGCGGCCTGGCACGCGCGCCTGACCGCGCGGCCCGGGTATCGGGCGGCTCTGGCCGCCGATGGCCGGGCGGAACTGTATCTTCACGACTTCTATGGGGACGCCAATGGCTGATACCAGGTCCGAAACGGTCGAAATCTTCGAGGTCGGCCCCCGCGACGGGTTGCAGAACGAAAAACGCCTGATCCCCACCGCAGAGAAGATCGCGCTGGTCGATCTCTTGTCGCGGGCCGGGTTCAAGCGCATCGAGGTCGCCAGCTTCGTCAGCCCGAAATGGGTGCCGCAGATGGCCGATAGCGCGCAGGTTCTGGCGGGGATCACCCGCGCGCCGGGCGTGTCCTATGCGGCCCTGACCCCCAACATGAAGGGCTACGAGGGTGCCAGGGCGGCGCGCGCCGATGAGATCGCGGTCTTCGCCTCGGCTTCGGAAGGGTTCTCCAAGGCCAATCTGAACTGCACCATCGCCGAATCCATCGACCGCTTTCTGCCGATCATCGCCGCCGCCCGCGCCGATGGCATCCCGGTGCGCGGCTATATCAGCTGCGTGACCGATTGCCCCTTCGACGGCCCGACCCCGCCCGGTGCGGTGGCTTCTCTGGCTACCCGGCTGCATGATCTGGGCTGCTACGAGGTCAGTCTGGGCGACACCATCGGCAAGGCCACGCCCGAAACCCTGAGCGCGATGTTGCGCGCGGTGCTGGACGGGGTTCCGGCGGCACGGCTTGCTGGGCATTATCACGACACTGGCAAACGGGCCTGCGACAATATCGAGGCTTCGCTGGCGCTGGGCCTGCGGGTGTTCGACGCGGCGGTCGGCGGTCTGGGCGGCTGCCCCTACGCCCCCGGCGCACAGGGCAATGTCGCCACCGAAGCGGCGCTCGATCGGATCGAGTCGCTGGGATTTCACACGGGGCTCGACCGCGCGGTTATCGCCGCGGCGGCCGATATGGCCCGCAGCATGAGGGAAAACGCATGACCTGGCAGACAATCACCCTGGACACCGATGCGCGCGGCGTCGCGACCCTGACACTGAACCGGGCCGACAAGCACAATGCCATGTCTGCATTGATGATCACGGAGTTGGCGCAGGCCGCGGTTCTGTTGAATGCCGATGCGGCGGTGCGTGTCGTGGTGCTGACCGCGGCCGGCGCCAGTTTCTGCGCCGGGGGCGATCTGGGGTGGATGCAGGACCAGATGAAGGCCGACAGCGCCACTCGCGCCGAACAGGCGGGCCAGTTGGCGGGGATGTTGGGGGCGCTGAACACGCTGTCCAAGCCGCTGATAGGGCGCATCCAGGGCCAGGCGTTTGGCGGCGGGATCGGGTTGATGTCGGTTTGTGACGTGGCCATCGGCGTCACCGGCGCGAAATTTGGCCTGACCGAAACCCGTCTTGGCCTGATCCCGGCAACCATTGGCCCGTATGTGCTGGCGCGGATGGGCGGGGCGATGGCGCGGCGGGTGTTCATGTCCGCCCGCCTGTTCGACTCTGACGAGGCGGTGACGCTGGGCCTTTTGGCGCGCGCGGTTGCGCCCGAGGATCTGGACGCCGCCATCGAGGCGGAAATCAAGCCCTATCTGTCCTGCGCGCCGGGCGCCGTGGCTTCGGCCAAGGCGCTTGTGTTGACACTGGGCGCGGGGGTCGGCAGCGATGCGGTGACGCATTCCATCGGCCAGTTGGTCGCCCGCTGGGAAACCGACGAGGCCGCTGAAGGCATTGCGGCGTTCTTTGGCAAGCGCAAGCCCGCCTGGGTCAAATGACCGTTGCGCGCGGCCCGGCTCAGGTGTCGCGCGGGGCAAACAGCCAGAGCGCCGGGATCAGCGCCACCAGCGCCCCGGCCATTTGCCAGAGGACCAGTGTCAGCGCGACCGCGGGCGGAAAGCCGCCCGGCCCCTGGGCAAAGGCGCGCGCCGCCATGACCGCCGGGTTCGCCATGCCGCCCGACACCGTGCACAGGACCATCGCCGCGCCGAACCCTCCGGCCAGCAGCGGCGCGGCACGCGGTCGGGTGGCCAGCGCCCCGGCAACGACCAGCACGAAACCGCCGGTGGCAAAGCTTTCCGACAGACCCCACCCGGGGGCAAGGGCAGCAAGGGCGGGGGGCGCAATGCCGGGCTGCGCCGCCATGGCCGAGACCAGCAACCCGCCCGCGATCGCACCCAGCGACTGCGCCACGACATAGGCCAGCGCGCGGCGGGCCGAGACCTCGCGCCGCGCCAACGCCAAGAGGGTGATCGCCGGGTTCAGATGCCCGCCTGACACCGGCCCCATGATGGTGATCGTGACCGCCAGCATGAGCCCTGCCGCCGCCGCGACCGCGGGCACGACTGGCAGGCCCGACGCCTGCGCGGCCTGCGCCGACCCGAGGGCGGCGAAGGCCAGCAGGGCGCAACCAAAGGCTTCGGCAAAGAGGGCGCGAATCATTTCGATGTCCTTTGGACCGGGTCAGCCCCTCAATGACTTGCCGGCGCGGTTTCGACAAAACCGCAATTTTTCATACATCTTCAAGCGAATCACGAAAATCGGCCCCTGCGAATCGCTAGGGTTTTCTTGGGGCGCAGATTCGCTTGTGGCAGAACGGGCAGCCGCGCGGCGCGCCCGCAGGGGGTCAGGAATGTTTGCGCATTGCGTGACTCATTGCCACAGGGACGCACGGGCGCTGGATCGGGGCACAGCCCGCGCCGATTTTCCGCATACTTTCGCATGCCGTTGCATACAATGCTCGGAAAACCGTGCTCCGAGACCGTTTCACGGTGGGACGTTCGGTTGACCCGGCCTGCCCACCGGAGTAAACGGGGCGACGAGCCAACTTGTGCAGCGCGCCATCTCATGCGTCGGCGGGCATAGCGCCAAAGGAGCCAGCGGTGGACGACCTTCTCCGAGACTATCTTCCCATTATCGTATTTCTGGTGATCGCCATCGGTCTGGGGCTGGTGCTGATGCTGTCGGCAATGGTCATCGCCGTGCGCAACCCGGACCCGGAAAAGGTTTCGGCCTATGAATGCGGGTTCAACGCCTTTGATGACGCACGGATGAAGTTCGACGTGCGGTTTTATCTGGTGTCGATCCTGTTCATCATCTTTGACCTTGAAATCGCGTTCCTGTTTCCCTGGGCGGTTGCCTTTGGAGACATGAGCATGACGGCCTTCTGGTCGATGATGGTGTTTCTGGGTGTGCTGACCATCGGCTTTGCCTATGAATGGAAAAAGGGAGCCCTGGAATGGGAGTGACGAACGCGCTTCAGACAGGGGCCAACACCGCCGGGGCCGACCGCGAGGTTGCCACGCAGGCGCTGAATTCCGAATTGCAGGACAAGGGTTTTCTGCTCACCACGACCGCCGACATCATCAACTGGGCGCGTAACGGCTCGCTGCACTGGATGACCTTCGGTCTGGCCTGCTGCGCCGTCGAGATGATGCACACCTCGATGCCGCGCTA
>JAGRMK010000497.1:6517-6679 GCA_020441345.1 Paracoccaceae bacterium | reverse complement strand
CCATCGGCGTGTAGTCGTCGTTAAGCAGCAAGACCTTGTACATCGGTGGCCGCTTGGTCTTTGGCTTGGTCTTGACCGCAAGCGCGGGATCCCCGGATCCGGGACCGTCGTGATCGCGGTCTGACAGGGTGGGGTGCGTTGCCATGGTATTGATTGGCCTTG
>JAGRMK010000497.1:0-6428 GCA_020441345.1 Paracoccaceae bacterium | reverse complement strand
GATGCCGACGATACGCTTTGGCACAACGAGCGGTTCTTTCACCTCACGCAGGACCGGTTTACCGAGGTGCTGGCCGACTATGCCGCGCCCGAGCAGCTGGCCGAGCGGTTGCTGGCGGCGGAACGGCGCAACCTTGGGCATTACGGGTTCGGCATCAAGGGCTTCGTCCTGTCGATGATCGAAACTGCGGTCGAGGTCACGGACGGTCGTGTGCCCGGATCCGTGATCGGGCAGATCATTGCCGCCGGCCAGGACATGCTGGCCCATCCGATCGATCTGTTGCCGGGGGTCGAAAAGACCATCGACGCGCTGTCGGGGCGCTATCGGCTGGTGTTGATCACCAAGGGCGATTTGCTGGACCAGGAACGCAAGCTGGCCCAGTCGGGGCTGGGCGACCGGTTCGACGCCATCGAGATCGTCAGCGCCAAGACCCCTGTGGTTTACCAGCAGGTTTTTGCGCGGCATGGCGATGGCGCCGGGTCCGCGTTGATGGCGGGGAACTCGATGGCCTCGGATGTTCTGCCCGCACTTCAGGCCGGAAGCTGGGGCGTTTTTGTGCCGCACGGGCTGGAATGGGCGCTGGAACGCGCGGACCCGCCAAGGGACCACCCCCGGTTTCGGCGGATTTCGGAGTTGTCCGATCTTCCCGATCTGGTGCACTGGATCGAAGAGGGCTGATATCTGGTGGCTGAATACGAGCGTGCCACGACATCTAGAGAACGTTAAAAGGCGCTGAAAACCGCTTGATATCTAGGGGGTTTTCTCGGTTGCGATGCCGTGCTAGCCTTGCACCGAGCATAATATGACGCGGATGGCTAAACATCGGCGCAGAGGCAGAGGGCGAGCACGTGACAGCGCGGCAACAGCGTTGGCGTTGCGCATGGAACGCGTTGGGCGTGGCAGTTGTCTGCGCCATGCTGGTTGTCATGACCAGCGCAACACGATCATCCGCAACACCATTTGCATCGGTCATCATGGATGTGCGCACCGGGGAAATCCTGCGGTCCTCGAACGCGACGGCACGACTGCACCCGGCTTCGCTAACCAAGATGATGACCCTCTACATCGCGTTCGAAGCGGTCGAGAACGGCGAGATCAGCCTGGATACCCCGGTCCGCATCTCGGAAACGGCGGCTCGGCAACCGCCGTCGCGGCTGGGGCTTCGGGCGGGGCAGACGATTGCCTTTCGCTATCTGATCCGGGCAGCGGCTCTGCGGTCGGCGAATGATTCGGCGGTCGCGATCGCAGAAGCGATCGAGGGTTCGGTGCCCAATTTCGCGCAACGCATGAACCGCACGGCGCGGGCCATCGGCATGGATCGCACGCATTTTCTCAATCCGCATGGCCTGACCCAGGACGGACACCTGTCGACGGCGCGCGACATGAGCATTCTCGGCCGCCAGCTCTATTTCGATTTTCCGCAGTATTATAACATCTTCAGCCGCATCAGCGAGAACGCCGGGATAGCCACGGTGCGCAATACGAATCGCCGCTTTCTGAACGGGTATCGCGGGGCAGATGGCATCAAGACCGGGTTCACCAATGCAGCCGGCTACAATCTGACGGCGATGGCAGAGCGTGACGGCGTGCGTATCCTGGTGACGGTGATGGGCGCGCGCTCTTCGAACCATCGGTACGAACAGATCGTATCGCTGATGGATCGCGGCTTTCGCCAGGCACCCCGGCGCGCGGCCGTGCGGCGTCCATCGCGGCCCGATTATGTGCGCGCACCCGAAGATTCGGGAACCGGCGTTTCGGCAGGGCGGGTGATTCGTCTGCAAACGGCACCCACCGCCAGCCTTTTTCCCCGCCAGCGTCCGCTACAACCCGGCGAGGCCCCGCCGGCTGAGTTGATCGCCACCTTGCGCGATGAGATCGACGAGGTGATCGACGACATCCGCGCGCCCGACCCGCAAGAGGCGCAAGACGCGATCCTGCTGGCGCAGGATACCACCGAAGAGCCCGAAGAGGCGGCCGAGGACCTGCAGCTTGCCGCCGTTGCCGCGCCCGAGCGTTCACCGCTCCCCGCCCGACGCCCCGAATCCCCGCCAGCAGAGGGGGCCGAGGTCGCGCGTGCTTCAAACGGCACGGCCGCCGAAGCCACGACAGAGATTACCGCGCTGATCGATGCGGATATCATCGTCCCCGAAGATCTGATCCCGCCGCCGACCCCCCCCCTGGTCGCAAGCTCGCCGTTGCAATTTGAGCACAGCCCCGACGCCGTGGCCGGTGTCGCGGTGCAGGACGGCGTGATCGTGATCCCCGGCTTGCCGCCGATTGCCTTCGACCTGACGGGCGCGCAGGACCGGCTGCTCTCGCAACCGGACGGTGCGTCCCCATCCGAACCTATGCCCGAAAGTACTGCGGATGCCCCGCTGGCGGATGTGGCGCGGCTTGCCCCCATTCCCGCGCTCGAACCCGCCGATGGGGCGCTGACCGTGGGCGAGGATGGTCGGATCCTGTGGCGCGACGAAGAACTGCTGGCCGCGCTGGGCGCCGAGGATGCGGCGGACCCGGTTCTGGCGCCGGCCATCGTCTTGACCTCCAGCGCATCCGACGACCCGCCGCCACCGCCGCCGATGCCCGAGATCGTCACCCGTGTCTCGACCTCTGGCGGGCGGGTCTGGGCGGTTGAACTGGGGCAATATGCCTCGCGGTTCGATGCCGAGCGGGTGCTATTGCGGCTGGCCTTGTCCGAGGCCGGAACTCTGGGCATGGGCGTTCGGCGTGTCACCGCGCGGGGCGGGCGCATCGCGGCCGAGGTTCACAGCCTGTCCCAGGACGAGGCCATGCTGGCCTGCACCCGGCTGGTCGCGCGGGATCATCCCTGTTCGGTGATCGACCCGTAGCGGCACTCAGGCGCGGGTGCACAGAATGCGCACCGAATCATATTTGCGCGACGGGTGGGCCATTGCCGTGCTGGCCAGCAGCCGGGCCGAGTGCCACAGCTGGCGCCGGACATCGGCCTGCGTCATGTGCCGCCCGTCCAACATGGCCGTTATTCTGGCCTCGTCAACGATCCAGTCCGGCGTGAACTGGCGCACATAACCCCGATACAACACCGCCCGAACCCGCAACCCGGCGGCCTCGGCGCAGGCCTGAAGGCTCTCTGCGGTGAAGAAATTCAGATGTCGCGGCGCGTCGAGCCAGCGCCAGGCCTTGCCCATGCGCCGTGCCCCTTCCGAGGCGTTGTTCGGAACCTCGATCGACAGGACGCCGGTCTCGGACAGCAACGCCCCGGCGTTGCAAAGCGACAGGACCGGGTCCAGCGTATGCTCGAGAACATGGGTGAACACCACCAGATCGTAGAGCCGCCCTTTCACCGCTTCGGGCAAATGCTCGGCGGTGCCCTCGTGCACATCCAGCCCGCGGCGCAGGGCAACCCGCACCGCGCGCGGATCGGGTTCTACCCCGTGCACCGACTTCAGGAACGGGCCATAAGTGCGCATGCGATCACCATCACCGCAGCCAACCTCCAGCCCGAATCGGGCGTTCTCGGGAAGGATCGAACGCCACCAGGCAGGCGTGGGTTCGGCGCCGTTCTCGAAGCGATAGGCAAGAGAGCTGAGGATGCGACCGGCAAGACCCACCTGGCGGGCTTCGGTCGCATCGTCAAACCGCTCGCGTTCCGCGTGGGTGTAATAGGCGTCAATGTCATAGAACGACGCCACTTCATGCGGCTCCGGGCGCGGATGGACCTGGCCGAAACCGGCGTGATCGGTCCACCAGATCGTCCAGGGGCGAGTATCGGCGGGGCGGCGCCAATCGATCGGAACCGTCAGATGAGGGCGCATCTCGGCGCCTGTCAGGGGGCATTCGGGGTCAGGGAGCATCGCGGCCTCAAGCTCTGCGGCGCGGACAAGGTCTTTCATGGTCTGGGGCCTGCATAAGGATGGTCGGCCCTTCCATCCTGACCTGCCAATATGGCAACACTAGGGCCGAAATTGACGCCGCGTCACATTGCCGATCCGTGTATCGGGCCTGGGCGGGGTGCGGCCGCCTGGGTGTGCTGCGACAAGGCCGCAGCCAGAACGACGGCAAGACTGGCCATGGCGACCAGGGCCCATAGGCGTTTCGCTTTCAACCTTGCTGGCATGGCGCCTCTCCAGACTGGATAATCGCGGATGTGTCGGGGCTTGGTGCCGCGGGGTTCAAAAATTGTGGCAGTCGGCGCCAGCGGCGGGGTCACAACGCCGGTGCCCCGTTGCCAGCGGCGCAAGGCTTGGCTAATCAGGCGGCCATGACCCTTGCCCTGCCCACACCCGCCCAACCCCTGAAGATCGGCACCCGCGGTTCTCCGTTGGCTCTGGCCCAGGCCCATGAAACCCGCGCGCGTCTGATGGCGGCCTTCGACCTGCCCGAGGCCGCGTTCGAGGTTGTGGTCGTCACCACCACCGGCGACCGGGTCCAGGACCGCCCGCTCAAGGAGATCGGTGGCAAGGGGCTGTTCACCCGCGAGATCGAGGACATGATGCTGGACGGCACGCTGGATATCGCCGTGCATTCCATGAAGGACATGCCGGTCGAGCAGCCCGATGGCCTGATGCTCGACTGCTATCTCCCGCGCGAAGACCCGCGCGATGCCTTCGTGTCGCGCGGCGTGGCGCGGCTGGCCGATCTGGCGCCCGGGCAGGTCGTGGGAACCTCCAGCTTGCGGCGGCGGGCGCAGCTTTTGCACCGGCGCCCGGACCTGAAGGTTGTCGAGTTTCGCGGCAATGTGCAAACCCGTCTGCGCAAGCTGGACGACGGTGTCGCCGATTGCACCTTTCTGGCCATGGCGGGGCTCAACCGGCTGGGCATGGCCCATGTTGCGCAATCGGGGATCGCCCCCGAAGACATGCTGCCAGCCGTGGCCCAAGGCGCGATCGGTATCGAACGGCGGGTGACCGACACCCGCGCCGAGGCCCTGCTTCAGGCCATCCACGACGTGCCGACCGGACATCGCCTGGCGGCCGAGCGGGCCTATCTGGCGGCGCTGGACGGGTCATGCGAGACTCCGATCGCCGGGCTGGCGCTGCTGGACGGCAACGAGATCTGGCTGCGCGGCGAAATCCTGCGCCCGGACGGGTCGGAATGCCTGGCCGACGAAGGCCGCGCGGCGATTGACGACGCGGCCGCGCTGGGTGACGAGATCGCGCGGCGCTTGCTGGCGCGCGCGCCCATAGGTTTCTTCGACTGGCGGGCATGATCGTCAGACTATTGCGGCATCCCGGCCCCGGTCGCGACGGGCCGTTCGGCAACGGAATGCCGCAAATCCGTCAGCGATAGACCCCGATCACCGGTGCCAGGCCGATCCAGGAATGAAGAAACCTGTTCAGCCAAGATGCGCCACGATTTGCCCCGCCAGGATTTCCTGCGCGGCCACGTCCAGGGAATCGGTCCGCAAGACCGCGTCCGGCGCTCGGTCCTGGCGCAGCGCCGTGCGCTCGTAGCGCGGGTCGTAATGCTCGCGCATCAGGCGCGCAGCCAGCGCCTCGAACTGGCGGCCGCGCGCCAGGGCCTGCCACTCTGCCACGGTGTCGCGCGGCTGGAATGGCGCCAGCGCCGCGATCCGCGCGGCCAGTTCCTCGGGCGCGGCGATGATGTCGCCATAGGCTTGCGTCAACCAGTTGGCACGGGCCTCGACCGGGGCTTCCAGCGCGATCCGGGGCGCGGCCTGCATCGCCTGCCACAGTGAGGGCGGCAAACGCAAAGCGCCGATTCGATTCGATTCGGCCTCGACCAGAACCGGGCGTGTCGGGTCCAGGTGCATCACCACCTCAGCCAATGCGCTCTCGAAACGTTTCTGCGTTGGTTGTTCATCGCCGGGCACCAACCCGAACAGCGACCCGCGATGCCGCGCCAGGCCCTCCAGGTCGATCACCTGTCCCCCCCGCTCTGCCACCTTGTGCAGGATCGCGGTCTTGGCGGTGCCCGTGTTGCCGTCCAGAACCGTGACCGGCACAGGAAACGGCGCGTCATAGAATGCCTGTTGGACAAGCCGGCGCCACGCTTTCCAGCCGCCGTCCAACACCCCCACCTGCCAGCCGATCTGCCCAAGGATCATCGCAAAGGACCCCGATCGTTGCCCGCCGCGCCAGCAATAGACCAGCGGGCGATAATCGGCGGGCTTGTCGGCCAGCGCGGTCTGCAAATGCCGGGCGACGTTGCGCGCAACCAGCGCGGCGCCCAACCGGCGAGCGCGAAACCGGCTGTCCTGAACATAGATCGTGCCGACCTCGGCGCGCTCTGCGTTGTCGAGCACCGGCAGGTTGATCGCGCCTGGCAGGTGATCCTCGGCAAATTCGGCGGGCGAACGGGCGTCGATCACCTCGTCGAAGGGCAAGGCGTCGAGATCGGACAGGCTGGACAACGTCACACGAAGCATGGCGCGGGCTTACCGTTTGCGCGCTTCGAACGAAAGCCCCTTCATCTTGCCGAAAAATACT
>JAGRMK010000496.1 GCA_020441345.1 Paracoccaceae bacterium | reverse complement strand
CCTGGTAGGGATCGGGGGCGGCATCGTAGCGGCGCACGGCCGCAGCGATCCGGTCGATGGCGGCCTGTTCGAGATCCGGTGAAAACAGCGCCCCGGCGCCGCCGCGATGACCCGGACGGCTGATCACCCCGCCGTGCCCCTCGGCCATGCCGCGCGCGATTCCGGCGTAATCGCCACGCCGCGCGCGTTCCATGAACCCGGCTGCCCAATCGTCGGGGTTGGTCAGGATATCGCCACCGATTCCGTCGATGGCCGCGGACGGGCTGCCGGTCAGGTAATCGTGCATCGGCATCATCTGGGCGTGTTCATCGGCGCAAAGCTGGGTCATCAGCAGCCCGCGCACCGAGTCGCGCAGCCGGTTGCGCGGCCGGCCCAGGATGGCGTGGCGCACACCGACCCGTTCGGCGACAGCACGGGCGGCCTGAACCTCGGCATTCAGAGTGCGACCGCCGTGATGAAAGGTGACGCAGGTATCGGGTTTGCGCCCCTGCTGCACCATTTCCAGAAGGATGTGCCGCGAATCGCGCCCCCCCGACAGCGGAAGGGTGATCGGTCCGTCCCAGGAACGCAAAAAGCGCCGGATCGCGGCGCGCGGCACCTCGATGAAGGCTTCGACGGCCTGCTCGCGGCTGATCGGCTGCACCCTTGGTATCGGCTCGGCGCCCTCGATCCTGTGCACGCCGTCGCGCCAGACCAGACGCCCGCCGGGTGGCAACACCTTGATGTGCCGGAACGGGGTGTCATCGCCGACGAAGAACCCGACACGATGGAACACGGCCAGCGCCACCTCATCGACCGTGGCATCCGCCCCCTGCGCCAGCAGTTGCAGGATCGACGGCGAGACCGCGACCTGCGTGCCCTTGGTGTAGACGAACAGGCTGAAATAGCCCAGGGGCTCGACCCGGGCGGTCAGGGTCTGGCCGTCGAACCCCCATTCGCCCCACAAGCCACGCGGCCGCGAGTCGCCGGGAACCTGCATGCGATGTCCGACAAAGCCCTGCGCCTGCCCCTTGAGCACCGGCGCGCCAGCGGCGACATCGAGAAGCACGAAGGGGGCATCTGCGCCCGCATCGATCCAGGGGTGTGATTGCATGAGGTCTCCGGTCGATCCCGGCGCCGGACTCCGGTCTGCGAGGTCTTTCACGGCTTTGCCCCCCGCAGGCTATGCGTCGAACACCGCCGCTGCAAGAGAGGGCGCGCGGTCTTCGGCGCGGAAAATTCGACCTTGGGCTTTCCCCGACCGACGATGCGGGCGGCTTGCGTGTTACTCATACCAAGTCTCTCTCATTGCGTTGCCCCGGAATGCCAGCCAAACACGGCCAATTTGCGGCAAGATCTCTGCTGGTCGGCATGGGGCCTGTCATGGCTCGACAAAACGCGCAGGGGAAACTAGCGTCGGTCGCTTCGCAACCGGCAGCGAGCCATGGACATGCCCCGCAAGATCATCATCGACACGGACCCCGGCCAGGACGACGCGGTCGCCATTCTGCTGGCACTGGCCTCGCATGAGCTGGAGGTCCTGGGTCTGACCTGTGTGGCGGGGAACGTGCCCCTGGACCTGACGGTCCGCAACGCACGGATCGTCTGCGAATTGGCGGGGCGCCCCGATGTGCCGGTGTTCGCAGGCTGCGACCGCCCGTTGTCCCGCGATCTGGTGACGGCCGAATATGTGCATGGCAAGACCGGGCTGGACGGGATCACCCTGCCCGATCCGGTGATGCCGGTGCAGGACCGGCATGCGGTAGACTTTCTGATAGACACGCTGCGCGCCGAAGCGCCGGGCAGCGTCACGCTGGTGCCGATCGGGCCGCTGACCAATATCGCCACCGCGATGAAACGCGCCCCCGACATCATCGACCGCATCGCCGAGATCGTGCTGATGGGGGGCGGATGTTTCGAGGGCGGCAATGTCACCCCCGCCGCCGAGTTCAATATCTACGTCGACCCGCAGGCCGCAGACATCGTGTTCCGCGCGGGTGTCAGGCTGACGGTGATGCCGCTGGATGTGACCCACAAGGCGCTGACTACGCGCCCGCGGATCGAGGCGTTCCGCGCCCTGCCCGGCCGCGTCGGCCCCGCGGTGGCCAGCTGGACCGACTTTTTCGAACGTTTCGACATGGAGAAATATGGCTCCGAGGGCGCGCCGCTGCACGATCCCTGCACCATCGCCTACTTGTTGCAGCCCGACCTGTTCCGTGGGCGTCATATCCATGTCGCCATCGAGACCACCAGCGAACTGACGATGGGGATGACGGTTGCCGACTGGTGGGGCGTGACGCGGCGTGCGCCCAACACCTTTTTTGTCGGCGATCTGGATGCAGACGCGTTTTATTCCTTGCTGACCGCGCGTCTCGCCCGGCTCTGACGCCGGTCGGGGTGTCTTGCCCCGTCTCGCCCGCCCCTGGTTTTCGGACCTGCGCCCTGCGTCCTGCCCTCTGGGTGAAGCGCGGATCCGGCGCTGAAAAAATCTGCGTTGCGCCCGTTTTTTATCAGTTGATAAAATTTACAACTGTGGCACTCTGGGAAAAAACGCCGACACGACCACCAGCCAACCAACTTCGGAGGTAGCCCGTGACCAATTCCCCGCAGACCGAAGGCATCGTGCCCTCGCGTCTCGACCGCGCGAGCCTGGCAGCCCATTTCGACGACCTCTATCCCGATTTCGATGCGCACGAGGCAAGGGTCGCGGCGGATCGGTGCTATTTCTGCTATGACGCGCCCTGCGTCACCGCCTGCCCGACGGCGATCGACATCCCCCTGTTCATCCGCCAGATCGAGGCCGGGCAGCCCGATGCCGCCGCCCGCACCATCCTGTCGCAGAACATCCTGGGGTCGATGTGCGCGCGCGTCTGCCCCACCGAGACCCTGTGCGAGGGGTCTTGCGTGCGCCAGACAGCCGAGGGCAACCCGGTCGATATCGGACGTCTGCAACGCTATGCCACCGACGGTCTGTTGCTGACCAACGAACACCCGTTTGCCCGTGCCACCACCACCGGCAAACGGGTTGCCGTGGTCGGGGCGGGTCCGGCGGGTCTGGCCTGTGCGCATCGCCTGGCGATGAATGGGCATGATGTGACGATCTTCGACGCCCGCACCAAACCCGGCGGATTGAACGAATACGGTATCGCCGCCTACAAGGCCGCGAATGGCATCGCCCAGGCCGAAATCGACTGGTTGATGGGGATCGGCGGAATCGAGATCGCGACCGACACGGAACTGGGCCGCGACACCACGCTGGACGACCTCGCACACCGCTTTGACGCGGTGTTCCTGGGCATGGGTTTGGCCGGGGTGAACGGTCTGAAGATCCCCGGCGCGGATCTGGATGGCGTGCGTGATGCGGTTGATTTCATTGCTGAACTGCGCCAATGCGAGGATCTGGCCACACTGCCCGTCGGGCGGCATGTGGTGGTGATCGGCGGCGGC
>JAGRMK010000037.1 GCA_020441345.1 Paracoccaceae bacterium | reverse complement strand
GATGAAGGGGCGGCGGCCGGCCTGGCTGATCCGGTTGGGCCTGTTTGTTTATGACCATCTCGGCGGGCGCAAGATACTGCCCGCAACGACGCGTCTCGCGCTGCGCAGCGCGCCCGAGGGCGCGCCGCTGCAAGACCGGTTCGCGCTGGCCTGGGAGTATTCCGACTGCTGGGTCGATGATGCGCGGCTGGTGGTGCTGAACGCCCGCGATGCGGCCAACCGGGGCGCGGAGATCTGGACCCGGACCACGGTGACGCAGGCCCGCGTCGAGGACGGGCTCTGGTCGGTGACGCTGCGCGACGCAGGGGGCGAACGCGTGGTGCGCGCGCGCACGCTGGTCAATGCCGCCGGGCCCTGGGCAGAGCGGATCGGCACCGAGGTCGCGCGGCGCCCGGTCGCGGGCCATGTGCGGCTGGTGCGTGGCTCGCATATCGTGGTGCCGCGTCTGTTCGATCACGACAAGGCCTATTTCCTGCAAGGCACCGATGGCCGGATCATCTTCGCGATCCCCTATGAGCAGGATTTCACCCTGATCGGCACCACCGAGGCCGCCCAGGACAGCCCCGACACCCCGCCCCGCATCTCGGAGGATGAGCGCGCCTATCTCTGCGCTTTTGCCTCGCGGTATTTCAAGACGCCGGTCACGCCGGACGATGTTGTCTGGACCTATTCGGGGGTGCGCCCGCTCTATGACGATGGCGCCAGCAGCGCGACGGCCGCGACGCGCGACTATGTGCTGACCCTCGACACAGGGGCCGGGGCACCGATGCTGTCGGTGCTGGGGGGCAAGATCACCACCTACCGCAAGCTGGCCGAGGCGGCGCTTGAAAAACTGGGTGGCGCGGTGGCGATGTCGGGGGATTGGACCGCGGGTGTGGCGCTGCCGGGCGGGGATTTCCCGGTCGATGGCGTGCCGGACCTGATCGCCGGCCTGCGCGCGCGGTATCCTTTTCTGACCGAGGCCTGGGCACAGCGGTTGGTGCGTTGTTACGGCACCGAGGCGAGCGCGATTCTGGGCACGGCCCGCAGCGCCGCCGATCTGGGCGAGGATTTCGGCGCGACCCTGACGCAGGCCGAGCTGACCTGGCTGCACCGCCACGAATTTGCCCGGACCGCCGAGGACGTGCTTTGGCGGCGCACCAAGTTGGGCCTGCGAATGAGCCAGGAACAGGGCCAGACGGTCGCCGCGGCCCTCGCGCGCGCCGAGTCGCAGGGCGAAACACAAGCGCCCGTCACCTGACGCAGATTTCACCACATTGCCGGTTTTCCTGCCGCGCATTGCGCGATACGTTGCGCGCCAATATCCAAGCAGGAGCGCCACAATGGCCGAGATCAAAGACCCCGAAAACACCATCCTGATGCAGCTCAAGGGGGGCACCGTTGTCATCGAATTGCTGCCCGATATCGCCCCCAAGCATGCCGAGCGCATGAAAACCCTGGCCCGCGCCGGCGCCTATGACAACGTGGTCTTTCACCGGGTGATCGACGGGTTCATGGCCCAGACCGGCGATGTGGCCAACGGCAACAAGGCGAAGAATTTCAACATGGGCCGCGCCGGCACCGGGGGGTCCGACCTGCCCGATCTGCCCGCCGAGTTTTCCGGCGTTCCCCATGATCGCGGCACGTTGGGTGCTGCGCGTTCGCAGAACCCGAATTCGGCGAACAGCCAGTTTTTCATCAATTTCAATGACAACCATTTCCTGAACCGGCAATACACGGTCTATGGCCGGGTTATCTCGGGGATGGAGCATGTCGACGCCATCGTGCGTGGCGAACCCCCGCGTGAACCCGACATGATGATCAGTGTGACGGTGGCCGCAGATGCTGA
Source organism: Paracoccaceae bacterium (assembly GCA_020441345.1). Lineage (GTDB taxonomy): Bacteria > Pseudomonadota > Alphaproteobacteria > Rhodobacterales > Rhodobacteraceae > Pararhodobacter. The sequence goes on along the minus strand of JAGRMK010000037.1, from coordinate 5,567 downwards.
GGCGTAAATTTCTGGCGGCGGCGCTGGCGCTGGCGCTGTCCCCCGTCGCGGCCCTGGCCAACAGCGAAACCCCCGATGCCGCCGCACCGATGCCGATCCTGGAGATCGACGTGGTCGGCCAGGCCAATGGCACGATCCGCATCGCGTTGCGCCCCGATCTGGCGCCGGGTCACGTGGCACGGATCATCGACCTGGCCGAGTCGGATGCCTATGACAACGTGGTGTTTCACCGCGTGATCGAGGGATTCATGGCCCAGACCGGCGACGTGCAGTTCGGCCGTCGCGGTGAAAGCACCGCGCGGGCGGGGATGGGCGGGTCTGACCTGCCCGATCTGCCGGCAGAGTTTTCCACCGCGCCGTTCGAACGCGGCGTGATGGGCATGGCCCGGTCGCAATCGCCCAATTCCGCGAACAGCCAGTTTTTCCTGATGTTCGCGCCCGCGCCGCATCTGAACGGGCAATACACCGTTCTGGGCGAGATCATCGACGGGTTCGACGTGCTCGACGCGATTCGTCGCGGGCGTGGCCGCAACGGCGCCATGCTGGATGAGCCCGATTACATGGCCGATGTCCGCGTATTGCGGCCTGAAGCCCCGTCGGTCACGCAATAACCCCTTGGCCCGCGGCTGGATCGCGGGCCGTTTTCCTGACGCCGATGCGGCATTCCATCTCGTCTTTCGGTGCCCGCCCGGTGCAACACTCGCGCGCAGGCGACAACTCGACCGCGCAGAACACGGGTCTTCCAGCCGAGAACGGGGGATATTGCGATCTCGATGGACCTTGGCGGGGCCTGCGCCGTGGTGGCGCCGAATCCCGATCTTGGCAACCCGGTCGGCCCGGCCGGTCCCGTATCGGGGTGAACCCCCCGCCGCATGGGATGCGCCTGCTGGCGCGCATGGTGCGTGATCCGCGCCTTGCCGTTGCCTTTGACGCTGTCCCTCCGCAACGGCAGCGGATACCGGATCGGGCGCAAAGACCCGCGTGGCGGGTTGTCGCCCGGTTGTCGAGTTGGGCTTTATTTCCCCTGCGTTCTGCGTCATATGTCGGGCAACCTGTGTTTCGTCCTGGATCTGGAGACCCTGCCATGACCTTCCTTCTTCGCCTTCTGACATGGTGGAACGGCCAGACCGTCGGCACCCAGCTTTGGACCTGGCGCAAGGGCACCAAGGTCGGCGAGGACGCTCAAGGGAACGTCTTTTACCAGACGGGAAACGGGGCGCGTCGGTGGGTGATCTATAACGGCGAGGTTGAGGCCAGCCGCATCAGCCCCGACTGGCACGGATGGCTGCACCACACGTTCAAAGAGCCGCCGACCAAGCGCCCGCTGAGCCACAAGACGTGGGAAAAACCGCATCTGGAAAACCAGACCGGGACGGCGGCGGCCTATCTTCCGGCCGGGTCGCTGCGCCGCGTCAATCCCGTCGAGCGGCGCGATTACGAGGCATGGCAACCCGAATGATCCGGCCGTTCCGGCTGTTTGCCCCGGCCCGTCCGGCCTATTGACCCGGCCTGTCCGGCTTTTGATAAGGAATGCGCGCGATGGCCTATCGCACTTGGGAGGTGCTGCTTGGCGCCGCGGTGATGATCGTCGCCGCGGTCTTCGTCGTGTTTGCGTTGCGCACCACCGGCACGACCCTGACCCAGACCACCGGGTATCCGCTGCACGCCACGTTCCGCTCGGCCGAAGGGGTGCGCACCGGAACCGAGGTTCGGCTGGCGGGGGTCAAGATCGGCACGGTCACAGCGCTGGCGCTCAACCCGCAGACGTTTCGCGCCGAACTGACGATCGGCGTCGATCCCGAGATTCAACTTCCGCTCGACAGCTCGATCCAGGTCGCCAGCGAGGGTTTACTGGGCGGCGTCTTTGTCGAGATCCTGCCGGGTGGCGATTTCGAGAACCTCGCGGCAGGCGATACCTTTCAGGACACGCAAAGCGCGGTCAGCCTGATCGCCTTGCTGCTGCGCGCCTTCACCGGCTCGGGTGACGGAGAAGAGGCGGCGCAATGATCAGGGCCGGCGCGTGTCTTCTTGCGCTGCTAGGCATGATCGCGGCGCTGGGCACGCCGCTGCCCCTCGGCGCGCAAACCAACTGGCAACCCTTGCAGCCGTCGCCTTCGCGGCAGGCGGGCCCCGAACTGGCGTCGGGCACCACTGCCGTCATCCGGGCGCTGGACAAGGTATCGGGCGATGTCGTCGATCTGGATCTCGCGGTCGGGGCCTCGGTCGATTTCGCGCGGTTGCGGGTCTCGCTGACGGCCTGTCGCTACCCCGCCGAGAACCCGGCTTCCGACGCCTATGCGTTCCTCGAAATCCTCGATGCGCCGCGCAACGAGTTGCTGTTTCGCGGCTGGATGATTGCATCGAGTCCAGCTTTGAACGCGCTCGATCACCCGCGCTATGACATCTGGGTCATTCGCTGCCGCTGAGCGGCGCGCAGGCCCGTTCCAGCCAGTCGCGCGCGGGGTCCGAAACCAGTGGCCCGATTTCGTCCAGCACCCGCGCGTGATAGGCATCGAGCCAGTCGATTTCATCGCGTGTCATCAATCCAGGCTCGATCAGCCGGGTATCGATCGGGCAGAGTGTGATCGTTTCGAAATCCAGCCAGGGCCGGTTTTCGCCCAGCGGCGCGGCTTCGCGCACCACGATCAGGTTTTCGATGCGGATGCCAAAGGCCCCCGTTCGATAATAGCCAGGCTCGTTCGACAGGATCATCCCCGGCTCCAGCGGCAGGGTGGAGATCCGCGACAACCGCACCGGTCCCTCGTGCACGCTGAGCGCGGCGCCGACCCCGTGGCCGGTGCCGTGGTCGTAATCGAGCCCGTCGAGCCATAGGGGATAGCGCGCCAGCGCATCCAGATGCCCGCCCGCCACGCCGCGCGGAAACCGCGCCCGCGACATCGCGATCATGCCCTGCAACACGCGGGTATAGGCGGCGCGGCGGTTGCGGGCCACCGGACCGACCGGCAGGGTGCGGGTGATGTCGGTGGTGCCATCGGCGTATTGTCCACCCGAATCGATCAGGAACAGGTCGCCGGATTGCAGTCGCCGGTTCGTGTCCTCGGTCACGCGGTAATGGTTGATCGCGGCGTTCGGCCCGGTCGAACTGATCGTGTCAAAGCTGAGGTCCAGCAACTGCCCGGTCGCGGCGCGGCAGGTTTCAAGCTGCCGGGCCATGTCGATCTCGGTCAGAGCGGTCAGATCCTGTGCGTCATACCAGGCCAGGAACTCGACCATCGCGGCACCGTCACGCAGATGCGCGGCGCGCATCCCGGCCAGTTCGGCAGGGTTCTTGCGCGCCTTGGCCAACAGACAGGGGTCCGCCAGCGCGATCCCGTGGGCCAGCGCGGATTTGACCGCGACGGGCGCGGTGGCGGGATCATAGGCCACGGTCCCGTTCAGCGCCTTGAGCGCCGCCGCGAATCCGTCCGGCACGTGGCGGGTCACGCCCGGTTCTTCGGCAATCGCCGCCAGCTTGGCGGGATCGATGAACACATCGAGCCGCGCGTCGTCATGCAGGATCGCAAACCCTTGCACCACCGGGTTGCGAATGATGTCCGCGCCACGCCAGTTCATCAACCAGGCCAGCGAATCGGCCAGCGTGATCACGCAGGCCGACGCCCCGTTGCGCGCCAGGATCGCGGCCATTGCAGCGCGTTTTTCCGCCGCGCTCTGTCCGGCCAGTGCCAGAGGGTGCGCGCGCACCAGACCACAGGCCGGCGCAGGCAGTCCCTTGCGCACAGAGTCGACCGGGTTGGGGTCCGTCGGGCGCAGGGAGATGCCACTGTCCTTCAGCCCGTCCTCGATTCTGGCGATCTCGTCAGGGGTGTGCAGCCACGGATCGAAGCCGATCACCGCCCCCTTGGGCGCGTGCTCGCGCAGCCAGTCGGCGGCGGCGGTCTGCGGCCAGGCGACCGGAGCGAAGACGCCAAGGTCGATCTGGTCGCGCACCTGCACGGTGTAGCGCCCATCGATGAACACGCCCGCGGCATCCGGCAGAACCACGCAAAACCCCGCCGAGCCGGTGAAACCCGTCAGCCACGCAAGCCGCTCGTCGCGCGGGCTGACGTATTCGCCCTGATGCGCGTCCGAGCGCGGGACGATAAACCCGGCCAGCCCGCGCCGCGCCAGTTCGGCGCGCAACAGCGCCAGACGGGGCGGGCCCTGGTCCGGGCGGGTGCTGGCGGTATAGGTCTGGAACATGGCGGGCTTTCCTGCTGTGCGCGTCACCCTGTCATCGCCCGAAGCTGATGACAACGGGCTTGCGGGCACGTTGGTGTCAAATTTTCTTTTTCCCGAGTCCGGGGGCCATGCAATGCATTTGTCTCGCCTGTTGAGGGTCTTGGCCCTTCTTGCCGGTGTCGCGTTATCCACCCAGGCGCTATCTGCATTGCCGCCGCGTGCCCGGTCCGATCTGCTGGTGGTGCGCAGCGAGAATGCGAATTCGGCCGGGCAAGGCGCCGAGGCGCTGGCAATGTTCTTCAGTTTGCAGGGCCTGGGAGCCAATGCGCTCGACCCGCCCTTGTCGTTCTTCGAAGCGCGCGCCGCGAATGCCGCCGGTGATCCGACACGCGCCGTAGCGGCGCTGACCGCGTATTTGCAAACCGAAGAACCCGGCAGCGCGGGGCATCAGCATGCGCTGCCATTGCTGGCCGAAACACTGGACCAACGCGCGCGCCAGCCGGCCGAGACGCTGGGCGCCGCCCGCCAGGCGATGGATCGCGTCGACCCCGGTGGCCAGCGATCAGCCGGTGATCACGGAGTTTTCGTTGATGCGGTTCACGCACGCCAGCCAGGCGCCGGCGGCCTTGTGCCAGAGACGCCAGCTCAGCGTTCGTTGGCGCCCTTGCCGGCGAGGATCTTGTCGCGGAACCGGGCAATGCGGGCGGCGCGCGTGGCATCGGTTTTCGCGCTTGACAACGCGATGACATAGCTGCGCTGGCGGCCCGGTGTCAGGGCGTGAAAGGCTTCGGCGAGGTCCGCGTCATCGTTGAGCGCGGACAGCAGCATGTCGGGCAGGTCAAGCGCGGCGCTGGCGCGCGGGGCGGGGCGTTCGCCCGCCTCGGCATGCGCGCGCGCCTGGATCATCAGGGCCTTGACGGCCTCGGCGCGATCCTCCAGCGCCTGAAGGCTGGCAAAGCGTAGGGTGGTCGCGGTCTGGCTGTTCGGTCCGGCAGGTTCCAAAAGGCCCGCATCATCGCCGAGGATCGCGGCATCGGGAAAAGTCAGAACGAAATCGCCCTGAAAGGCACCGATCAGCGCCAGGTTGCGCCCGTTGTGGCGATAGCAGGGGTGGCCCCAGCGCAGGCTTTCCTCGAGCCCGGCATCGAGGCACATCTGACGCAGCCGCGCGACGCCTTCCGCCCAGATCCGGGCCGAACAGGCGTCGGTGGCGAACCGCGAACAGCGCCCGCAGCCATCGGTGAAATAGCTGGCAACCTCAGTGATCACCGCCGCATCATGGTTGCCATGCCCATCACCCGGGCGCGGGCGCGCGGGTCGCTGTCGAAGAGGGCGGCCAGTTGTTCGGTCATCGCGCCGGCCAGTTGCTCGACATCGGTGATCGTCAC
>JAGRMK010000036.1 GCA_020441345.1 Paracoccaceae bacterium | reverse complement strand
CGATCAGGTCGGAATAGCGCCGGATCGGAGAGGTGAAATGTGCGTAATTGCGCAGCGCCAGCCCGAAATGGCCGAAATTCTCTGGTCCGTAATAGGCCTGCGTCATGGCGCGCAGCGTGGCCATGTTGATCAGGTCGTCGAACTCGCCGCCCTCGGCCTGATCCAGCAGGCGGTTCAGGTGGCGGGTTTGAAGCACCTGCCCCTTGGCCAGCACCAGTCCCGCCCCCAGGGCGACCTCGCGCAGGGCGTCGAGCTTTTCCGGCGTCGGCTCCTCGTGAACCCGGAACAGCAGCGGGGTTCGGCGCTCGATCAGGTCTTCGGCGGCGGCGACATTGGCCATCACCATGAATTCCTCGATCACCTTGTGGGCATCGAGCCGGTCCTTGAAGGCGACCGATTGCACCTGGCCGTCGTCGTCCAGCACGATCCGGCGTTCCGGGAGGTCGAGGTCGAGCGGCTGGCGTTCGGCGCGGGCGATCTGCGTGGCGGTCCATGCGGCATGAAGGTCGCGCAGCATCCCCGCGAGGGGTTCGGTGGCGGCGTCATGCTGGCCGTCGAAGGCTGCCTGCGCCTGCTCGTAGCTGAGCGAGGCGCGCGACCGCATCATTGCCCGTTCGAACCGATGCGCCCGTTTGTGCCCGGTTGCGTCCAGCACCAGCCGCACCGCCAGAACGGGGCGATCGACGCCCTCGTGCAGTGAGCACAGATCCCCCGACAGCCGATCCGGCAGCATCGGCACGACGCGGTCGGGAAAATAGCTGGAATTGCCACGCTTGCGTGCCTCGCGGTCGAGCTCGGATCCGGGGAGCACATAGGCGGCGACATCGGCAATCGCGACCCAGACGACAAAGCCGCCAGGATTTGCGGGGTCGGTGTCGGCTTGCGCATGGACCGCGTCGTCATGGTCGCGGGCATCGGACGGGTCGATGGTGATCAAGGCCAGATCCCGCAGATCCTGACGCCCCTTCGGGTCGGCTTCTTTTGCCGCCTCGGCTTCGGAAAGAACCTCGTCGGGGAAGCGATCGGGGATCCCGTGCTGGTGAATCGCGATCAGCGACACGGCGCGCGGTGCGCCGGGATCGCCCAGCCGCTGGGTGATGCGCGCGCGCGGCAGTCCCATGCGCGCAGGGGCGGTCTGCTCGGCCTCGACAAGTTCGCCGTCCTTGGCGCCCCTGGCATCGGCGGGGGCGACCCGCCACTCCATATCGGCACCCTTGTCGATTGGCAGGATGCGCCCGCCCTCGGATCCGGCGCGGTAGATGCCCAGAACCGTGCGCGGGCCAGACTGCAGCTTGCGGATCGGGTGCGCGTGATAGCCGTCGCTTCCGGCGGGCAGCAGCTTGGCCAGAACCCGGTCGCCGGCGCCCATCGCCGCCTGGTCGGGCCGGGCGACGATCTGGATGCGCGGGGCATCCCCCTTGCCGCGCCATTCGGCGGGCTCGGCCAGAAGATCGCCATCCCTGTCGGGGCCGATGACCCGCAGCACGGTCACCGGCGGCAATCCGCCATCGTCACTGCGCCGCTTGCGGCGGGCGTACAGTCCTTCGGCCTCCAACTCGGACAAAAGCCGCTTCAGATCGATCTTGGCGGCGCCCCCCTTGATGCCAAAGGCGCGACCGATGTCGCGCAGCGTCGGAGTGCCGGTCTGCTCGGACAGCCAGGCGGAGATATCGGATTTTGAAGGCAAGCGGCTCATATCCCGGCGCTACCACGGCGCAGACGGCAGGTCACGCGCAAAGGCATCGCGCCTTGTCCGGGCGCCCCTCTCCCCGGCCGTTGCGGGGGTCAGAGCGACCATTTCGGGGTGAAGGGATGCTGTGCCGACAGGCCCCCATCGACAGCCAGTACCTGACCGTGGACATAAGACGCCGCGTCCGAGGCCAGCCAGGCGACAGCCTGGGCGATTTCGCCCGGCTGGCCGCCCCGGCGCAGCGGGTTCAGTTGACCGATGCGGTCTTCGCGCCCCTTGGCGCGCGCGTCGTCGAACAGCGGCGCGGTCATTGGGGTCTCGATCAGGCCAGGGGCCACGGCGTTGATCCGGATGCCGCGCGCGGTGAGGGCCATCGCCGTCGATTGAACAAGATTGATCACCCCGGCCTTCGAGGCCGAATAGGGGATCGGACCGGCGCCAGCCCGAAGCCCCGCGACCGAGGCCGTGCAGATGATCGCGCCTCCCGGTTGCATATGCGGCAGGGCGGTGCGGATCGCCACCCAGGGCCCCAGAAGGTTGATGCGCATCACCTCCATGAA
>JAGRMK010000495.1:2361-4110 GCA_020441345.1 Paracoccaceae bacterium | reverse complement strand
CATCGGGCGTGCCACGCTTCGGCTTCACGGCACTTTGCTATGACGGGCAGCCGTTCTTTGACACCGAACACCCGGCTCCTGACGACAACGGCCCGATTGAGAGCGGCGGGCGCAATTTCCGCCTGGTCTCGAACATGGATGATGGCGGTGGCTCACCCGGCCCGACCTGGTATCTTCTCGACACCTCGCGCCCGATCAAGCCGCTGATCTGGCAAGAGCGCGAGACCTACGACTTCCAGGCCGTGACGCGTCCGAATGACTACAGCGTGTTCATGACGGACAAGTATGTCTACGGCGTCCGGGCGCGGGTCAACGCGGGCTTCGGCTTGTGGCAGATGGCCTATGCATCGAAAGCGCCGCTGACCGCCGCCAACTACGAGGCCGCGCGCGCCGCGATGCAGTCGCTGACCTTTGACCAGCAGCGCCCGCTTGGCATTCGTCCGACCGCGCTTGTCGTGCCGCCCACCCTGGAAGGCGCGGGGCTGCGGCTCTTGAACACCGAGAACGGCGCGGCGGGGGCCACCAATGAGTGGAAGGGCACCGCCGATCTGATCGTGACCCCGTTCCTTGGCGCGTGATCCGATGACCGGGCGCGGCTTTGAACTGGCGCTGAATACCGAAGGCGGCGCGCCGGACTGGGTGCAGATCATTCCGCCCGGTGTTGCTGTCAGGGGTCGCGATGGCCGCGCCTGGTCTTTGGCTGATCCGCGCGCGGTCCTTGTGGCCTTCAATGCCTCGGGCATCGATCTGCCAATCGACTACGAACACCAGGAAGACGATCCGCGCCAACGCGTCGGCAATGGCCCGGTGCCTGCGGCGGGATGGATCAAGGAACTGCGGCACGATCCGGAAAGCGGCATCCTTGGTCGCGTTGAATGGACCGCCACGGCACGCCGCATGATCGGCGCGCGGGAATACCGCTATCTGTCGCCGGTGTTCCACCATGACCGGGCAGGCACGATCATTCGCCTTCTGGGTGCGTCCCTGGTGCACCGTCCGAACCTGCAACTCAAGGCGCTTGCGTGCGAGGAACCCGAAACCATGACCGCCACCCTTTCCAGGATCGCCACCGCCCTCGGGTTGGAGGCCACCGCCGACGAAACCGCGATCCTGACCGCAATCGACAGCGCGCAATCGCCCGCTTCCCCAGATCCGTCCCGCTTTGTGCCCATCGAGGCCGTGCACGAGCTGATGGCCGAACGTATCCAGTTCAAGGCCACCGCAAGCGAGGAACGCGCCAACACCCGCGTCAACGCGGCGGTGGAGGCGGGCTATCTGACGCCGGGCATGCGTGATTGGGCCGTGGCCTTGTGCCGGTCCGATCCGGCCAGCTTCGATGCCTTTGTGCAACGGGCGACCCCGGTCTATGCCCACCTGTTCGAACCCGCTCAGCGACTGTCGATGAACAGCCAAGGGCGGCAGAGCGCCCCGAACCGTGCCGCGAGCGCCGAAGAGGCCGACGTCTTCGCTCAACTCGGGCTGGACCAGAGCGGCAAGGCATGACGGCTTGTCCGCCGCCCCCGAAAGCGGGCGGCGGTGGTTCCAGGTGTCAGGGCACCAGAGCCAATCCCGACGCGGCTTTCCGCTTCTGCCATGTCGGGGCATCTCATTCCAGCGCATTTGGGCGCGCTGGGATCGGCGGCGTGGGGGGCGGGCAAGCGCCACGTCGCCACCCGTGGGCGGCGGTGTCGGTATCGCCGCCCGCGCCTTGATTTTGGAAGGCACGCGATGACGAATTCCAGCGATACC
>JAGRMK010000495.1:0-2309 GCA_020441345.1 Paracoccaceae bacterium | reverse complement strand
TCGCAAATGATTACGCCTATCGAGTTCTGAAACTCAGATCGGAGATCATGCAGGGCAAAGTCGACACGAAACTCGAAGTGCGGCCACCGGGCGATAAGGAAGGTTGCATTGACCTGAACCTCAACCCGCGCAGCATCTTCAAGATGGACAAAACCTAGCTGAAGTCGTGTGCTTATCTGCGCACGACTTGCGCAGCGACTCCATAGTAAACACTGACAAAAATTCTGAAAGAACTGCTGTCAAACCCGTTTTCATCCCCTGAAACGCCCCGACAAGATCAAACCTTCTGAAAGCCATCACCGCGGGGGCTCGATGCCCGCGCGGTTCGGCTTGGCGCACCCGGTCAAGGCTTCAGCAGTCGGTCGAACAGCAGATCAAGAAACGCCTCGGCGCCGTCCATCGGGTCCGTGTCGCCCCGGATCAGCCGGATCTGGGCGTCGAAATCGGCGTAATGCTGGGTCAAGGCCCAGATCGAGAAGATCAGGTGATGCGGATCGATGCGGGCAAGCCGCCCAGCCTCGATCCAGCCCCGAATGATCTCTGCCCGGTCATCGACCAGCGCCTTGAGATCCCCGGCGATGGCATCTGCCAGACGCGGCGCACCTTGCAGCACCTCATTGGCGAACAGACGGCTCTCGCGCGGGTAATCGCGCGACATCTGCAACTTGCGCCGCATGTAGCCCAGGATTTCGTCGTGCGGATCGCCGGTCGCCCGGATGGCGCGCAAGGGCGCCAGCCAGATGCCCAGAAGCTGATCCAGCAGCGCGCGGTGCATGGCGTCCTTGCTGTCGAAATAATACAGGATGTTGGGCTTCGACAGACCGGCCACGGCGGCGATCTGGTCCAGCGTCGAGCCGCGGAACCCGTTGACCGAAAACACATCCAGCGCCGCTTCCAGGATGCGCTCGCGGTTGCGGCGTTGAATGCGGGTGGTCATGCGCCGGTACCCGGGTCGATGCCGATGCCACGCAGCAGGATGCCGCAGACGGTTTCGGTCGCGTCCTGCCATTGCGCCTCGTCCAGCGGCCCGTCGTTCAGGGTCTCGATCTGATGAGCGAAATCGGCGTAATGCTGGGTCGTGGCCCAGATCGTGTACATCAGCCAGCGCGGGTTGATCGGTCGGATATGGCCCGCGTCGATCCAGCCCTGGATCACGGCGATGCGGGTTTCGGTCCAGCGCCGCAGCGTGGTTTCCAGGTAATCCTGGATGATCGGCGCGCCGTGCATCACCTCGTTGGCCCAGACCTTCGAGCCGAAGCGGTGCTCACGGCTCAGTTGCATCTTGCGCGTAATGTAGCGGCGCAACGCGACATCGGGGGTGGCCGAGGTTTCGAAACTGCCGGCCGCCTCAAGCCAGATGGTGAAGATACGTTCGACCACCCGGCGATAGAGCTTTTCCTTGTTCGAGAAGTAGTAATGCAGATTGGCCTTGGGCAGGCCGCAGGCGTCGGCGATGGCCTGCATCGTGGCGCCGCCGAATCCGGATTCGGCGAAAACCTCTTCTGCGGCGTCCAGGATCAGCCGCTCGGTTTCTTCGCGCATTTCGGCGCGTGTGCCCGGTTTTTCGCCACCCTCGGTCTGGCCCATGCGCACGGTGCTCCTGGTTTCCGGCGCGGTCATCGCTCTGCCCGGAAAAATCTTGACTGAATGGTCAGGTCTGTTAGCGTCAACGCACTCCCGACCGGTTTTCTACCCCAAGGGAGGGTGAGAATAGGCCCGGCGGTGCGTCGTGACAACCCGATGCAGACCCACAGGAGAGAGAGATGAATTGTCTTCCCCCCGATGGCCCGGCAGACCCGACGCGGGTTGGCTGGATCGACCGGATCTGAGGCCGGACATGGGCGGGGCAACCAATGAACTCACCGTGGTTCGCGACGGCGCCGAGATGGTGCGCCAGATGCGCCCCGAGCGCGTTGCGGGCCGGTTCGTGTTCCGCGCTCTGGCCCCCGATGCGGTCGCGGCGCGCCTGCCCGAGATCCGGGGCCTGTTCGTCGAGGCCGAAGGCCTGTCGGCGATTTTGCCCGCCACCAGGACGGATCGCGACGCGATGGCGCAGATCACCTTGCAGGTTCGATCCGCGCTGGACGGGGTGGGCCTGACGGCGGCGGTTTCGACGGCTCTGGCTGGGGCCGGTATTCCTTGCAACATGGTCGCGGGGTTGCGCCACGACCACCTGTTCGTGCCCGAAACGCGCGCGGACGAGGCGCTCGACATCCTCAGGCGGCTGTCGGGTTCAGATTCAGAGAAAGGGTGACCAAGATGACTGCACCGGGCGAAAACCTGAGGATCAATCCCGACCGGCTGTGGGA
>JAGRMK010000035.1:5775-7469 GCA_020441345.1 Paracoccaceae bacterium | reverse complement strand
CAGGTGCTCGCGCAGATCGAGCTGTGGACCAAACCCGGCGAGTATGCGCCCGGTGTCTACATCCTGCCCAAGGCGCTGGATGAAAAGGTCGCGCGGCTGCACCTGGCGCGGATCGGCGTCAAGCTGACCGAACTGAAAAAGGAACAGGCCGACTATATCGGTGTCACCGTCGATGGCCCCTACAAGCCCGAGCATTACCGCTACTGACCGCACTCCGTCAGGGGCCGACCGCGGAACGAGACGGGGGGCGAAAGCCCCCCGTTTTCTCGTTTCCGGGGTCGGGCGCGCGGCATGTCGGCGTGTTATCGCTATGAAAATCGCGGCTTCGGTGCCATGCATTCCATATCGCGTTTGCACCGGAGCACATCATGTCTGACCGTCACCCCAAACACCGCATGAGAACCCTGGGACGGCTTGCTGCCGGGATGGTATCGGTCGCGATCCTCGCGGGTGCTGGCCTCTGGGTGTCCGGGCACGGACGATCCATGGTGTCCATGATGCAACATGGCCAGATGCACGGCGCCGGGATGCAGCATCACGGCATGGATGCCACCGGCCATAACGAAGTGACCATGCCCGGCTTGCGCGGGTTGGATGCAAGTGCCGAGGAAAGCGCCGAACTGGCGGTGATGTTCCGCGGGTTCCAGACCCTCAGCCGCACGGTCGAAACCCTGCCGAACGGGATCCGCACCGTGACCACATCGAGCGACCCGGCGGTGATGGAGGCGCTGGTCAGCCATGTCTACGGCATGATCGGGCGGGTGCAGGACGCGCGTGATCCACAGATTTTCATCCAGAGTCCGACACTCGATATCTTCTTTGACCGCCCCGACGCCATCGTCACCGAAATGGATCTCACCGATGCCGGGATCGTGGTTGTGCAGACCTCGGGCGACCCCGAAGTCGTGGCCGCGCTGCATACCCATGCCGCCGAGGTGAGCGACATGGCTGCGCGCGGGATGGATGCCGTGCACGAGATGATGACGCGGCGGGCCGGAAACTAGCCGCATGGCCCGCCATCTGCCGCGCGCGGTGCGGCAACGCAAAACGCGCGCCCCAGCGAGGCGCGCGTTTCACATTCCTGAACCGCCGGATCAGGCCAGCGACGGGTCGATGCCCTTGCAGGCTTCGACAAGACCCTTCACGGCGTTGACCGACTTGTCGAACATTGCCTGTTCGTCGGGATTCATCTGGATGTTCACGATCCGCTCGACGCCGCCGGCACCGATCACCGTCGGCACGCCGACATAGAACCCGTTCAGGCCCAGCGCGCCATCGACATAGGCGGCACAGGGCAGAACGCGCTTCTGGTCCTTGAGATAGGCTTCGGCCATCTCGATCGCCGAGGTCGCAGGCGCGTAGAACGCGGACCCGGTTTTCAGCAGGCCGACAATTTCGGCACCGCCGTCACGCGTGCGCTGGATAATCGCGTCCAGCTTGTCCTGCGTGGTCCAGCCCATCTTGACCAGATCCGGCAGCGGGATACCGGCAACCGTCGAATAACGGGCCAGCGGCACCATCGTGTCGCCGTGGCCACCCAGCACGAACGCGGTGACATCGCGCATCGAGACGTTGAACTCGGTCGCCAGGAAGTGACGGAAGCGCGCCGAATCCAGCACGCCAGCCATGCCGACGACCTTTTCACGCGGCAGGCCCGAAAACTCACGCAGCGCCCAGACCATCGCGTCCAGCGG
>JAGRMK010000035.1:0-5742 GCA_020441345.1 Paracoccaceae bacterium | reverse complement strand
GCGTGCGCCTTGATGCCTTCGCCGACCGCTTTCATCACCTTCAGGTTGATGCCCAGCAAATCGTCGCGCGACATGCCCGGCTTGCGCGGCACACCAGCGGTCACGATGCAGACATCGGCGCCCGCGATATCGGCGTAATCGTTGGTGCCCTTGAAGCTGCCGTCGAACCCCTCGGACGGGCCGGATTCGGCAATGTCGAGCGCCTTGCCCTGGGGTGTGCCCTCGGCGATGTCGAACAGGACGACGTCGCCAAGTTCCTTGATCGCGGCGAGATGGGCGAGCGTGCCGCCGATCTGGCCTGCGCCGATGAGGGCGATTTTGGGTCTGGCCATGGGAGTTCTCCGGTCAGTTGCGGTTTTCGCGACTTGCGTAAGCCCTCCATCGGGTTCGCGCAAGCCTCGCGGCACCGCAGCATGGCAGAATGTGACGCTGTTAACGCTGACAGGGTCGGTTTTCGGAGTCTGGCACGGCCCGGGCGATCAGGCCGGATGACCGCGCGCCGGTTGCAGACCTTCGGTCGCCTCGAACTGCTGCCCGTTGGCCAGCAGGCAACTGCGCCCGTCGGGCAAGTTGAGCACCAGCGTCCAGGTGCCCGACTCGGCGGCAAACAGGTCGATAGTGGCGCCATTCGCAGCCGCTCCGGTCGCCAGCCGGCGTTCGCCGCGTTGATCGATGACGTGTTGCAAGACCCGTTCCCGCGCCGCACAGGGCAGGGTCTGGGCTGCAACAGGGGCGGGCATCGGGGCGAGGGCAAGCACAAGGGTCGGGGCAAGAGTGCGCAGCATGGAATACCTCCGGGTTAACTGTGGTCCCAGCCTGGCCGCGCATGGGTAAAGAGCCCTTAAGCCTGCGCGCTCTCTGCAACGCAGAAAAATCCCCTTGCCATTTGTGACTGAATTTGTTGGTTTACGCGCAAGAATATTTCACGACGAAACCTCGGGAGAGAATCATGGACAGCCGCCCCTTCCGCTCGGTGCTGTATATCCCCGGCTCGAAAGAGCGCGCGATGGACAAGGCCCGTGGCCTGGCCGCCGATGCGATCATCTTCGACCTGGAAGACGCGGTCGCGATCGACGAAAAGGCCAACGCCCGCACCTTGCTGGCACAAACCCTGGCCACGTCCGATTTCGGCCCGCGCGCAAAACTGGTGCGGATCAACGGGTTCGACACCGATTGGGCCGAGGCCGACCTGGATGTGATCACACAAGCCCGACCCGAAGCGATCCTGCTGCCCAAGGTCAATGCCGCCGCCGATATCGAGACGCTGGCAAAGCGGCTCGATGCCCGCGCCGAGACCGCCGACACGCACATCTGGGCAATGATGGAAACCCCGCAAGGCATTCTGAACGCGCCGGAAATCGCCGCCGCACCGCGCATGGCCGGGTTCGTCATGGGCACCAACGACCTGGCGAAAGAGCTGAACTGCCGGTTCCGCGCCGATCGCCTGCCGATGCAATACGCGCTTCAGACCTGCCTGATGGCGGCCCGCGCGGCGGGGATCGTGGCGGTCGATGGCGTCTATAACGCGTTCAAGGATGGCGACGGGCTGCGCGCCGAATGCGAACAAGGGCGCGATCTGGGATTCGATGGAAAGACCCTGATCCACCCGGCGCAACTGGAGATCGCAAACGCTGTCTTTGCCCCCGACGACGCGGCGATCGACCTGGCCCGCCGCCAGATCGCCGCCTTTGACGAAGCGACGGCCAAGGGGCTGGGTGTGGCCGTGGTGGATGGAAAGATCGTGGAAAATCTGCATATTGTGACGGCCAAGGCGACGCTGGCGCGCGCCGAGGCCATCGCGGTACTGCAAGGGGCATTGTGACCATGGGCTATCTGATCCTCGTTCTCGGCGTTCTTGCATGGAGCGGCGGGCATCTGTTCAAGCGACTGGCCCCGGCGCGACGCGCGGCGATGGGCGACGCCGGCAAGGGGCTGGTCTCGATTCTGTCGCTGGTGGGCATCGTGTTGATGGTGCTGGGCTATCGCTGGGCCCCGGTTGATGACATCTGGCCCCGCAACCCGGGCATGGTTCATGTCAACAATACGCTGATGCTGCTGGCTTTTTACCTGTTCGCCGCATCGGGCATGAAAACCGGCGTGACGCGGTTCGTCCGCCACCCGCAGCTTTGGGGCGTCCGGTTGTGGGCGCTGGGTCATATCCTGGTCAATGGCGATCTTGCGTCGTTCATCCTGTTTGGCGGTCTGTTTGCCTGGGCGCAGGCCTCAGCACTCCTGATCAATCGCGACGTGCCGGACTGGACCCGGAATCCGCCCGCCCCGGTCGGCAAGGAGATCGGCGCAGTGGTCGGAGCGGTTGTGGTGATGGGTGCCGTGGGGTGGATCCACAGCCTGGTCGGCCCCTGGCCATTCGGGTGATGCCATGAAACTTTATCGACTGCTGACAGAAGACGACACATCGGCGTTCTGCCACAAGGTGACGCTGGCGCTGAACAAGGGTTGGGCTCTGGAAGGGTCGCCCACCATGGCCTTCGACGCCGCGCGCGGCGTGATGCGCTGCGCGCAGGCGGTCACCAAGGAGGTGCCAGGCACCTATACACCCGACACCAGGCTGGGAGAGCAGTAAGGGGGCGCCGCCCCCGCCGCGCTACGCGCGGCCCCCCCGGGATATTTCTGGACAGATGATGAGGGCCCCGGTGCACGGGGTGAGGAACGCATGAAAACGAATTCGGGCCGCTTTTTCGAGGATTACCGCGTTGGCGAGGTGATCCACCATGCCGTGCCGCGCACTCTGTCGGGGGGCGAACGCGCGCTGTATCACGCGCTGTATCCGGCACGCGGCGCCTTGTATTCGTCAGACGCCTTTGCGCAGGCATGCGGTCTGCCGCAAAGCCCGATGGACGACCTGATCGTATTTCATACGGTGTTCGGCAAGACGGTGCCCGATATCAGCCTGAACGCGGTGGCCAATCTGGGCTATGCCGAAGGCCGGTTCCTGCAGCCGGTCTATGCCGGCGACACCCTGGCCTCGCGGTCTGAGGTGATCGGGCTCAAGCAGAATTCCAACGGCAAATCCGGGGTGGTCTATGTTCGCACCACCGGCACCAACCAGCGCGGCGAGCCGGTGCTGGATTATGTGCGCTGGGTGATGGTGCGCAAGAAGAACCTGGATGCGCCAGCCCCCGAGGCCGTGGTCCCGGATCTGGCAAATGTGGTCGCGCCCGCCGATCTGGCGGTGCCTGCCGGGTTGTCTTTTGACGGCTATGATTTCGCACAGGCCGGCGAACGCTATCGCGCGGGCGATTACACCGTGGGCGAGGTGATCGAGCATGTGGACGGCGTGACCATCGAGGAAGCCGAGCACATGCTGGCCACGCGCCTATGGCAGAACACCGCCAAGGTGCATTTCGATGCGACCTTCCGGCCCGATGGCCAGCGGCTGATTTACGGTGGCCATATCATCTCGCTTGCGCGGGCGCTGTCGTTCAACGGGCTGGCTAATGCGCAGATCATCGTTGCGATCAATGGTGGCGCCCATGCCAACCCCTGCTTTGCCGGAATGACCGTCAAGGCCTGGTCCGAGGTGTTGGATATCGCGGAAACCCGAGTGCCGGGGATTGCCGCGATGCGCTTGCGGCTGGTGGCGACCAGCGGCACCGGCCGGGCGTTGCGAGGGGAGGACGGCAAGTACCTGCCGGAGATCCTGCTGGAGCTTGATTACTGGGCGTTGATCCCGGCCTGAAAGGGCGCGGCGCGCATCCGATGTGCAACTGCAACACGGGCCGTTTTGAAATGGGCCCGGCCCGCGAAATTCGTTGAATTCCGTCAAAGTCGGGCGCCTATGATCGGCCAGACCACCAAGGTCGTGCCATCAATCCGGATTCATCATGAAAGCCCTGTTTCTATCCGCCGCTGTTGTCGCGTTGCTTGCCGTCCCAGCAGCCGCGCAAACCCTGTCCTATGGGGCAACCCTGACGTCGAACTATGTATCGCGCGGCTTTACCCAGACCAACGACGGTTGGGCGTTGCAGCCTTGGGTCGAGATCGAATCGAGCGGCTGGTATGGCGGACTCTGGGCTTCGAACGTTGATTTCGGGGCGGACAGTGTCGAGGTCGATATTTACGGCGGCTATCGGTGGTCACGCGAGAATACCTCGTTCGACCTCGGCTATGCGCGCTACTTTTATGACGACTCCGGTGATGCGGGCGGTGAATTGTATGTGCTGATCGAACACGAGATCGGTCAGGCGACGCTGTCGGGCGGGATGCACATGGGCCATGCCGGCGGCTTGACGATGAACAACGCCTATGTCGGTTTCGCCCTGGCGATGACGGACCAGATTTCTGTATCGGCGCAGGGCGGGGTCGCGGGCGGGTTGCTTTATGGCAATCTGGGCGCGTCCTATGCCGTCACGGATGCCGTGTCGCTGGATGCGCGCTATCATTTGGGGAACGGGATCAACACCCGTGCCGTGATCTCGGCCAGCATCGGCTTTTGATCGTTCCAAGTCGCAGACGCAGGGGGCAGGCGTTGCAACGCCTGCCTTTTTACTGTCTGCAGGGCATCTGCCCCTGATACCGCAATCATGTGATCACAGCATTTCCCCTTGTGATCGCATTTCATGTTTTTTACGGTATTGCGTGCAAAACAGCGCGCTTAAGCGCAAATGCTTGCGTGACTTGGGCGAAAAATCCGCTATGCATCGCAACCAAGCCAGTCGGCCCCGGGGCCGACGTGCCAACCAGATGAGGGTCCGATCATGGCTGATGTAAACCGGGGCAACCGGCCGCTTTCCCCCCACTTGCAGGTTTACCGCCTGCCGCTTGTGTCGAATATCTCGATCATGACCCGGATCACCGGCGTTGGCCTGATCGTTGGCCTGGTACTGGTGGTCTGGTGGTTTGTCGCCGGGGCCTATTCACCGGCCTATTTCGCCAGCGCCGACTGGCTGCTGACCACCTGGTTCGGCTACCTGGTGCTGATCGGTTCGCTCTGGGCGCTGTGGTTCCACTTTTGCAACGGCATCCGGCATTTCGCCTTCGACTTCGGCAAGGGCATGGAGCTGGAGAGTGTCGCGCGCAGCAACTGGTACGTGATCGGCGGCTCGGTCGTTTTGACCGTCCTGACGCTGCTGCTGGTCTGAAGGAGAGGATCATGGCTTTCAAAACCGATTATTCGCGCGTGCAAGGACTGGGCCGGGCCGGAGAGGGCGTGCACCATTGGTGGATCCAGCGCCTTACCTCGGTCGCGCTGGTGCCGCTGACGATCCTGTTCCTGATCCCGTTTGGCCGCGCCCTGGGAGGTGGCTATGACGCGCTGATCGCGACCTATGGCCAGTTCGGCCACGCGCTGACCGCGATCCTGTTTCTGGGCGTGGCCTGTTGGCACTTTTCCATCGGCATCCAGGTGGTGATCGAGGACTATGTGCACGGCAAAGCCACGCGTGTGACGCTTTTGATCCTGACCAAGCTGTTCAGCTACACCTTGGCCGCCGCCGGCATCGTGGCGGTCGTCAAAATCCTGTTCAGCGCCTGAGGACGATAACCGATGACTGCATATCAAATTGAACAGCACACCTATGACGTTGTCGTCGTGGGGGCCGGTGGCGCCGGACTGCGCGCCACGCTGGGCATGGCCGAGCAGGGGCTGAAAACCGCCTGCATCACCAAGGTCTTCCCAACCCGCTCGCATACCGTGGCCGCGCAGGGGGGCATCGCCGCCTCGCTGGGCAACATGGGCCCCGACAACTGGCGTTGGCATATGTATGACACCGTCAAGGGCTC
>JAGRMK010000494.1 GCA_020441345.1 Paracoccaceae bacterium | reverse complement strand
CAGAATTCCGGTTGTGGAAAGCCCCTCCTCCGCGCCAGTCTGGCGCCGGACCCAAACCCGGATGATGCCATGTCGACCGACCCGCTGCTGCAACCCTTCCAGCTCAAGCACCTGACGCTGAAGAACCGGATCTTCATCTCGGCGCACGAACCTGCCTATCCCGAGGACGGGATGCCCAAGGGCCGCTATCGCGCCTATCATGTCGAACGCGCCAAGGGCGGTGTGGCGCTCACGATGACTGCGGGTTCGGCCAGTGTCTCTCGCGACAGCCCGCCGGTGTTCAACAACATCCTCGCATGGCGTGACGATGTTGTGCCGCATATCCGCGCGATGACCGACGCCGTGCACGAACACGGCACCGCGATCATGATCCAGCTAACTCACCTGGGCCGCCGCACCCGGTGGGACAAGGGCGACTGGTTGCCGGTTCTGTCACCCAGTCACGAACGCGAACCTGCGCACCGGGCATTCACCAAGAAAATGGAAGACTGGGACATCGACCGCGTGATCCAGGACTACGCCGATGCCGCCGAACGGATGAAGGCGGGCGGCATGGATGGGGTCGAGTTCGAATGCTACGGGCACCTGATGGACCAGTTCGTGTCGCCCCTGACCAATCGGTTAGAGGCCCCTTGGGGGGGATCGTTTGACAACCGGATGGCGTTCCCGCTGGCGGTGCTCAAGGCCTGCCGCGAGCGGGTCGGCAAGGATTTCATCCTCGGTATCCGCTACGTCGCCGACGAGCGCCTTCCCGGTGGTGTCGAAGCCGCCGAAGGGATCGAGATCGGCCGGCGGTTCAAGGCCTCCGGCATGGTTGATTTCCTCAACATCATCCGCGGTCACATCGACACGGACCCTGGGCTGACCGACGTGATCCCGATTCAAGGCATGCGTTCGGCCCCGCATCTCGATTTCGCGGGCGAGGTGCGCAAAGGCGTCGATGTGCCGATATTCCACGCCGCCCGCGTTCCCGATGTGGCCACCGCCCGGCACGCCATCGCTGCGGGCAAGGTGGACATGATCGGCATGACCCGTGCCCACCTGACCGAGCCTCATCTGGTGCGCCGGATCGTCGACAAGACAGAGGACCGCATTCGCCCCTGCGTGGGTGCAAATTACTGCCTTGACCGGATCTATCAAGGTGGCCTGGCCTTCTGCATACACAATGCGGCATCGGGCCGCGAAGAAACCCTGCCCCAGATCATCCCTGCCGCGGCCGTCAAAAAACGCGTGGTCATCGTCGGTGCCGGCCCCGGTGGGCTGGAGGCCGCGCGCGTCGCGGCTGCCCGGGGCCATGACGTCACCGTATTCGAAGCCGCAGACCAGCCCGGCGGACAGATCCGGCTGACGGCGCAAAGCCACCGCAAGAAGGAAATGATGGGAATCATCGACTGGCGCATGACGGAATGCTCAGCGATGGGGGTTAATTTTCGGTTCAACTCCGTCGCCGAAACCGAAGACATCACCGCCCTGCGGCCCGACATCGTCATCGTCGCCACCGGGGGGCTGCCCTTTACCGAGGTCCTGACCGAGGGCAACGACTGCGTCGTGTCGACCTGGGACATCCTGTCTGGCGCGGTGAAACCCGGCTCAAACGTCCTGGTCTACGACGACGCGGGCGATCACGCCGGAATGCAGGCCGCCGAATGGATCGCCAGCAGCGGAGCCACGGTCGAGATCATGACCCCCGACCGCAGCTTCGCGCCCGAGGTCATGGCGATGAACCTGACCCCCTATATCCGCGCGATGCAGGACAAGGATGTCACCTTTACCGTCACCTGGCGCCTGAAATCCGTCCATCGCGATGGCAATGAATTGCGGGCGGTGATCGGCACCGATTACAGCGACACAACCCGCGAGAGACGGTTCGACCAGATCGTCGTCAATCACGGCACGCGACCGCTGGACGATCTTTATTTCGACCTCAAACCGTTGTCGTCAAATCTCGGCGCGCTCGATCACGACGCACTGATCGCGCAGCAACCACAGACGCTCTGTCCCAATCCCGAAGGCGGGTTCCAACTCTGGCGCATCGGCGATGCCGTAGCATCGCGCAACACCCATGCCGCGATACTCGATGCCTTGAGGCTGATGGCGGTGCACTGAAACACCAAGGCGGGCCGGAAACCATCCCGACCCCTCTTTGCTCTGGAAATATCCACGGGGGGTTC
>JAGRMK010000493.1 GCA_020441345.1 Paracoccaceae bacterium | reverse complement strand
TAGGGTGCGTGCTTGCACGCACCTTTTTCTGCCAGGTCCTCCGACGGTGCGTGCAAGCACGCACCCTACGAACGCCCGCCGACGGCAATTGATCGGTGCCCGGCAATGCCCTAGCCTGAGGTGGACTCAACCAAAGGGGCTTGTCATGCGTTACGTCCTGCCGTTTCTTGCCGCCCTGGCCGCCGCACCTGCACTGGCCGAGGAAACCATCCTGACCCTGCAAGACGGGATCGCGGCCACGCTGTCGATGCCCGATGGCGCGGGGCCGTTTCCCGCCGTTCTGATGCTGCACGGGTTCGGCTCTAGCCGCGACGAGGTTGGCGGCATGTATGCGACAGAAGCCGCTGCGCTGGCCGAAGCCGGAATTGCTTCTCTGCGACTCGATTTCCGGGGCTTCGGGCAATCGGCGGGCGATACCGGCCACCACACGGTCGACCGCCAGAATGAGGATGCTGCCAACGGTCTTGCCGCGCTTGCGGCGACGGCCGGGGTCGATGCAAGCCGGATCGGCGTGCTGGGCTTTTCCTTTGGCGGTGGCGCCGCGATCCAGCTTGCGGCGTCGAACCCCGATGTCGTGCGGTCGCTTGTGACCTGGTCGTCCGTGGGCGACTATGATGTCGATTTCCTGCACAGCATGGGCCAGGCAACTTTTGACCGCGCTGCCAACGAGGGGATTGTCGGGCTCGATCTGGGATGGCGAACGATAGCCCTGAAGGATACATTCTTTGCCAGCCTGTCAGAGCATGACATCCTGGCCGATCTTGCGCGGTACCCGGGTCCGTTCCTGTCGATCACCGGCAGCCAGGATTATTACGCGATGTATTCCGGGCCGATGCGCGACGCCGCCGGAGGTGAGGACGCACAGGCGCTGGTGATCGAGGGGGCTGATCATATCTATCAGGTGTTCGACCCGACCGCGTCCTCGGTCGAGCAGGTCATTTCCGTGACCACGGCGCGATTTGCCGAGACGCTCTAAGGCCCTTTACCTCGGGGGCCCGATGCGCAAGTTTGGCCTCCGTAGCGGCAACCGAGGCAGAGCGCGATGACCGACACCCCCGAAGGCACCCTGACCATCCAGACCGTTCCGTTGCCTGCCGATACCAACGGCAATGGCGATATCTTCGGGGGCTGGGTGCTGAGCCAGATGGATATCGCGGCGGGTGTGACCGCCGCGCGGCGCGCCAGGGGGCGCACGGCGACGGTGGCGATCAACGCAATGCGGTTTCATGCGCCGGTCATGGTGGGGGATCTGTTTTCCGTCTATACGCAGATCCTGCGCACCGGCACCACGTCGATCACGATCCATGTCGAGGCCTGGGTGCAGCGGCTGGCAACCGCAGAGCATTTGCGCGTGACCGAGGCCGATTTCACCTTTGTCGCGATCGAGAAATCGGGTGTGAAGCGTCCGGTGCCGCCGGAATAGGGCGTGCGCCCGGCGCTTTGGGTCACGCCAGCGCCAAGCCCTCGCCGTCGTCCTGCCGGTCGGTGACGCGCGCCATCCGGGCAACGACGACGTAGCCATCGATCACCGCGCCCCGGTCCTTGCGCAGCGCGACACGGGACATGCCGACCTGCCAGAACCCTGCCGCTGTCAGAACCGCTTCGACATAGGCGCGCGAATGGGCGAAGCGGCGGCTTTCGCGCAGGGTCAGGGGGGCGTCGCCCGCCTCGACGGTGAAGGCAAGAACGCCGTCTTCGGCCAGCACCCCGGCGCACCAGCCGATAATCCGTTCCAGCGCACCGAGATAGACGAATACATCCGCCGCAATCACCAGGTCATAGCGATCCGCGCCGACCTCCAGCGCGGCCAGATCGGCCTTTTGCAGCCGTTGATAGACACCCTTTTCCGCCGCTTGCGCCAGCATCCCGGCCGAGATGTCGCAGCCGTCGATGCGGTCGCAGAGATCGGCAAAGGCCACGCCCGCCAACCCGGTGCCACAGCCCAGATCCATCATCCACCCATAGCGCCGCCCCGACAGCGCCGCGCGCAGCAGGTCGGGCGCGCGATAGTCAAGGCGTTCGACCAGCGCGGTCTCGAACCCGGCGGCGTATTGATCGAACAGCGCTTCGACAAAGGCGGGGGGCATGGCCTCGACCAATGGCACACGGCGCGCCAGATCGCGCTTCAGCCCGGCCCCCAGAGCATCGCCCGGGTCAGCGGCGACCGCCCGCTCAAATGCCCTCGCTGCCTTGTCCTGTGCGCCTGCCTCGGCATGCCATTCGCCCAGACGGAACCAGCCTGCTGCCCAGTCGGGCACCAGGGTCATCGCCTCGGCAAGAAGGTCGATCGCCGCGGTCAGATCGCCGTCTTGCGCCAACCCCTCGGCAAAGCCCAGACGACGATCCACAATCAGATTGCCCGAGGAAAACCCCCACGCCATGTCCATATCTTTCTGTTGAAGACCGCTCGTCGGGCAAATCCGCGCGGCGGTCACACGCGGCATCGCGCCCCTGCCCGAGACCTGTGCACGGGCCCGATGCCAGGGCGCGCATATAGCCGCGCTGCTGCGCGCCGCAAGTGGAAAAAGCACCGCATGGCTGGCCGCCAGCGGTCAAACTCCGGCCAGACCATCGCGCACCCAACACGCAAAAGTATTTTGAGCGACAAGAAACCGGGTGTATCGTCGAAGCCGGATCGCCACGCGGTCTGACGAACCCCTGTGCGTTGTGTCGGATGTTCTGTCACGGGGCGGGGTTGCTTAGTGGGGAGAACGGGAAATGGACAAGGGCAAAGGTGCGCCGTCCAAGGGCGACGCGGGAAAATCGAACGCGATGGACAAAAAGGCCGTGGCTGCCAAGATCGCAGCGGCAAAGGGCGGCTCGGACAAGGGCGCGGCAGCAAAAGGTGGCGCCGCAAAGGGTGGCTTTGACAAGGGCGCGGGCGGCAAGAGCGGGGGCGTCAAGGGCGGCAAGAAGTAACGTCACCCGGGGTCCGGCATTGTCTTGGACCTCAGGGGCACGCAGAACCGGACGCCCGGCACCCTTGCGCGGCGGGCGTCCGGGCGTCAGCCCAGCGGGAAATGACAGGCCACGCGGCTGTCGCCGATGTCGCGCAGCGCAGGGGCCTCGACCCGGCAACGGTCCTGCACGGCAGGGCAGCGGCTGGCAAAGGCGCAACCCTTGGGCAGGTTCAGCGGGCTCGGCAGATCGCCCCGCACCATTCCTTCGCGTTTGTAGCCCGAAGACTTGCGCCGCTTGAGCGATGGCGCGGCTTCGAGCAGCACGGCGGTATAGGGGTGTCGCGGTTTCGAGAACAGCGTCGGACGGTCGGCATATTCGACGATCTCGCCCAGATACATCACCGCGATCTCGTCACAGATGAACTGCACGACGCCGAGATCGTGACTGATGAACAGATAGCTGAGGCCGAATTCGTCCTGCAGCCGGCGCAACAGGTTCAGGATCTGCGCCTGGATTGCCACGTCCAGCGCGCTGACGGGTTCGTCGCAGACGATCAGGCGCGGATTCGTGGCCAGCGCGCGCGCGATGGAAATGCGTTGCCGCTGCCCGCCCGAGAACTGGTGCGGGAACAGAGTCATCTGATCGGGCCGTAGACCGACCAGCGCGAACAGTTCACGCACACGGTCGTCGCGTCCGGCCGGATCGCCGACATTCATCAGATCCAGCGGCTCGCGCACGATCGCGCCGACCCGGTCACGCGGGTTCAACGAAGAATAAGGATCCTGAAAGATCACCTGCAAGTGCTGGCGCTGGCTGCGCATTTCCGCTTCGGGCAGGGACAGGAGATCGTGGTCGTCAAACAGGACCGACCCGCCCGACGACGGCGTCAGGCGTATCGCGGCCATCGCCGTCGTGGTCTTGCCCGAGCCCGATTCCCCGACCAGCCCCAGTGTGCGCCCCGGCAACAGGTCGAAATCGACGCCGCGGACGGCGCGCAATTGCCGGGGTTTGCCAAAAAGTCCCTTGCGTCCAAGATCGAAGCTGACCTCCAGGTCGCGCACGGAAAGCAGGGGCGCACTCATGCCGGAACCCCCGCGATCTGGCCCGCGTGGTGGCAGGCGACAGGGTGTCCCTTGTCCTCCAACGCCGGGCGCCGGGCGCGGCAATGGTCATCGGCCAGCGCGCAGCGCTCGGCAAAGGCGCAACCATCGCCCAAGAGGTGCAACGGGGGCACGACGCCGGGGATCTCGGCCAGCGGCGGGAGGCGTTTCGCGCCGGCGGCCTCGCGCCCCAACACCGGGATACAGCCGATCAACCCGCGCGTGTAGGGATGCAGCGGGTTGTCGAGGATTTCGTCCGACAGCCCCTGTTCGATGATCCGCCCGGCATACATCACCGCCACGCGGTCGGTCATTTCGGCAATCGCGCCCATGTCATGCGTGATCAGCACGATCGCCACCCCGAACCGGGCCTGAATGTCGCGCATCAGGTCGAAAATCTGCGCCTGCACGGTGACATCCAGCGCGGTCGTCGGCTCATCGGCAATCAGCAGCTTGGGCCGGCACGAGATCGCCATGGCGATCATCACCCGCTGGCTCTGGCCGCCCGACATCTGGTGCGGATAGACCTTCAGCTTCTGTTCGGGGTCGGGGATGCCGACGGCATCGAACAGTTCGATGGTGCGGGCGCGGGCGTCGCGACG
>JAGRMK010000492.1 GCA_020441345.1 Paracoccaceae bacterium | reverse complement strand
GGACGTGTTCCGCCGCGATCTGGGCGACCTGTCCGAAGCCTATACAGAAGTGGCGCGGCGGCTGGGCGTGATGCCCACCAACGCCACGCCGATCACCAAGCCGAAACTGATGAACTGAGGGATCTCCCGATGAAAGCGCGCGTTCACGTCATGCTCAAGACCGGCGTTCTGGACCCCCAGGGTGAGGCGATTCGCCACGCGCTGGGCTCGTTGGGGTTTGACGGGGTGGACGCCGTCCGTCAGGGCAAGGTGATCGAACTCGATCTGGCCGAAGCGGAGGCGGCGACCGCCGAAGCCCAGGTCCGCCAGATGTGTGAAAAACTGCTGGCGAATACGGTTATCGAACGCTTCGATATCGAGATGATCGGCTGAGGATCGCGTAGGGTGCGTGCTGGCACGCACCCCCGACCGCGGCTCCCGGCGGTGCGTGCCAGCACGCACCCTACGGGTTTTTGCCGATTGTCGCGGCTCACAGGGTTTTCCCCCGGATGAAATCGCGCTAGACAGGCTCTTTCATTGGAGCCACCGCGCTTGCGCACCTCCGCCATTCATCCCGATATCAGGATATCCCATGACCCAGGCAAAGGCGGGTGACACCGTCCATATCCACTACACCGGCACCCTGTCGGACGGCACCGTATTCGATAGCTCGCAAGGCCGCGATCCGCTCAGCTTCACGCTGGGGTCGGGCCAGATCATTCCGGGGCTCGACCAGGCAATCGACGGCATGGCGCTGGGCGACCAGAAGACCGTGACCATTCCCGCCGACCAGGCCTATGGCGCACATAATCCCGACGCCGTGCAGGCCATCCCGCGCGACCAGATCCCGCCCGAAATCCCGGTGACGCCCGGCACCCAGTTGCAGATGCAGACCCCGGACGGGCGCGCGGTGCCGGTGGTTGTGGCTGCCTCGGACGAGCAAAGCGTAACCATCGACGCCAATCACCCGCTGGCTGGCAAGGATCTGACCTTCGCGGTCGAGGTCGTCGCCGTCGGCTGATTGCCGCGGCCTCCGGGTGAGGCGCCGTGGGCGCCCACCCGTTTCAGACCCGGCAGACCGGATTTCGGCTTTGCCACGGCCACGCCCCGCGCTAAACCGCTGACATGGCCAAGCTCTATTTTCACTATTCGACGATGAATGCCGGCAAGTCGACGATCTTGCTTCAGGCTGCGCACAACTATCGCGAACGCGGGATGCAGACGTATCTGATCACCGCGCAATTCGACAACCGCGCCGGCGAGGGGCGGATCGCCTCGCGGATCGGCATCGGCGATCCCGCCGATACCTTCGCCGAGGGTGACGACATGGTCGCCAAGATCACCGAGCGGCTGGACGCGGGCCCTTGCGCCTGCGTTTTCATCGACGAAGCGCAATTCCTGTCTCGCGACCAGGTCTGGCAGCTGGCGCGGGTGGTCGATGACCTGCGCATTCCGGTGATGTGTTACGGGCTTCGTGTCGATTTCCGGGGTGAACTGTTCCCCGGTTCCGCCGCCTTGTTGGCGCTGGCCGACGAAATGCGCGAAGTGCGCACCATCTGCCATTGCGGCAAGAAGGCGACGATGGTGGTGCGCCTCGGCCCCGACGGTCAGGCGCTGCGCGACGGCGCGCAGGTACAGATCGGCGGCAACGAAACCTATGTCTCGTTGTGCCGGCGTCACTGGCGCGAGGCGGCGGGCGATCTCGCCAACGCACGATAGAGGCGGGGCATCACCACCGGCGTCAGATACATCGGGATCTGGTAGAGGCCGACAAAAGGCATGATCGCCGCGACCTGATCGGCGGGCAGGACACTGAGAAACAACGCGAGGTTCCGGTTCCCCGCGACGATACCATAGGGCACCGGATCGGCGCCCCGGGCACGCGCGACCATCGCCGCCGCCAGTTGCAGCCCAAGGTTCAACCCCGCCACCAGCGCCAGCAACCCCCAGCCGCTCAGGGTCAACAGCGTTGGCCCAGCCGTTCCCATCAGCGCCACCACCACACCGGCCAGCAGCAGCGCCGCCGCCCCGTCGATCGCCGCGATCCGGTCTGGCGTGCCCGGGATCCAGCATCGCGCGAGCAGCGCCAGCCCGCCGGCCACCCCGATCACCGACACCAGCCGCAGCACCACACCCAGCACCGCTTGCGGGTCGCCAAAGGCCGGGACCAGCGCAAAGACCGGCAGAACCGTCAGCGGCAACGCCAGGGTGCCCAGAACCAGCGCGCGTAGCGCAGGCGCCGGATCGCCGCGCGCCAGGATCGCCAGGTTCGGCCCCCCGGTCACTGGCGCCGCCGCCAGAACCAGAACCACCGCAAGGGCCGTCCCGCCGCTCAGCCCCAGCGCCGCCACCCCCAGCGCCGCCAGGCACGGCAGTACAAGCTGCAATACCGCCAGCGCCGCCAGCGCGCCGCGCATCCCGGCCAATCCGGCTCGCACCCCCGCCGGGCCCAATCGAAACACCGCTAGGAACAAGAGCCCGACGATCCCCGGTGCAACCAGACCGCGCAGCGCCGCCACCGCATCGGGCGCCACCAGCCCGCCGATCAACCCGGCCAGCAACCCGGCGACCAGCAAGGCCCGCCCGTTGCGCCCGCATACCGCCAGCATCCTCATCATCTGTCCTCAAATATCCCGGGGGTGAGCGCACAGCGCGAGGGGGCAGCGCCCCCTGCCTGTTTCCTGTCCTACATGGCCGCTCCTACATGGCCGCCGCCGCCCGCGCAGCCTGATCATAGGCCCCCGAGACCGCGCGCAACAGTGCCGCCACGCGGCTCAGCTCGGCCGGATTGCCCCCCACCGGCCCCAACCCGTCCAGCAACAACGCCTCGCGCACCTTGGCATAGCGGCTACAGAGATCTGCGCCCAGCGGGGTGATCGCGACGGTCTTTTCCTTGCCCTTGCGCCCCGGCGTGACCAACCCCTGCGCGGCGAGTTTCTTGATCGCATAGGTCGCCAGATGCGTGTCCTCGATGTTCAGCACCAGGCACAGATCGGCCAGCGTCTTGGGCCGCGCCCGGTGATGGACCTGGTGAACGATCAGGATCTCCATCGGCGACAGACCAGGCGCGCCAGCCGCGGCCATCGCGCGCACGGTCCAGCGCTGGAAAGCGTGATTGGCCATCGTCAGGGCGAATTCCAGCTCGCTGAGCGTCGGCATCGGGCCCTGGGCCAGATGCGCGGAACTGACCACGGGGCCGAACGCAGGCCCGGTCGGGGGGGCATTGGACGTGTGGGGGTCTGGGTCTGACATAAGGCCTCCTTTCACAGAATCCTTGACCTGACGTTGATAATTTGTCAACGATTTGTCGACATCCAAGAGAAGGGGCGGATCATGGGCACGCAGGCGCTTTGGGATTTCTGGATCGACCGGGGCGGCAC
>JAGRMK010000491.1 GCA_020441345.1 Paracoccaceae bacterium | reverse complement strand
TTCTATGTCAGCGCGATATCAAGGAATGGCGGCC
This sequence comes from Paracoccaceae bacterium, assembly GCA_020441345.1. Taxonomy (GTDB): domain Bacteria; phylum Pseudomonadota; class Alphaproteobacteria; order Rhodobacterales; family Rhodobacteraceae; genus Pararhodobacter. The sequence goes on along the minus strand of JAGRMK010000491.1, from coordinate 7,310 downwards.
AACCGACGGCACCATGACCCCGGTGCGGTACGTGTCGGCCCTTCCACAATCTACGCACGGCTCATCGTGTGTGGTCAACCGAAACATTCCGTCGATTGCGACACCTCATGGCCACAAGTATATGACGAACGCCACAAATTCCGGCCCCTCGCGGCGCGCCAAACCGACAACCAAACCGGCGAAACAAGCGAAGCCAGGGCGCCGACCCGGACGGCCCAAAGCATCTGTTTCGGAAGACATGGCCAAGCAGTTGTTGCAGGCAGCGGTTCAGGCCTTTGCAGAACGGGGCTTTGACGCCGTCTCGACTGCCGAGGTCTCGCGGATGGTCGGCGTCACGCAGCCCATGGTGCACCACTATTTCAAGTCGAAGGAGAACCTCTGGCTTGCCTCTGTTCATGAACACATGCGCGACCTCGATCGCCGGTTTCCAAGGGATCATGCGGAACTGAGTGAAACGGATCCGGTGTCCCGTTTGAAAGTGCTGACCCGCAGGCTGTTCCTGATGAGCGCGAAAGACCCGACGCTGTCGAAGATCGTCATCCACGAATCACTTGCGCGGAGCCCGAGGCTGTCGGTCCTCATCGATCGCTATTTCAAGCGTGGCTACGGTGAATTCGAACGAGAAATCGAAAAGGGCATCGAACAAGGCGTGCTGCCCGCCCTGCCGATCTATTCCGTGGTGGTCACGCTGGTCGTTTCGGCAACGCTGACCCTGTGCATGGACGCGATGGTCCTGGAGGTCTACGGCGTCGACACCACCCAGCCCGATCGGCAACTGGAATTGATCGACAGCATGATCGACATTCTTTTCAATGGCCTGGACCGGCGCACTCGTCCATGACAGCCTCCATCGGGGCCTGGCGCACGATGCAGTTTCGGCCAGTTTCGGCACAGTCAACGCATCTCCGGCCTTCCCCTACTGGCAGACAGGCTCGGCCACCACGGCGTCAATAAAAGCCAAGGTGTTTCATCCGTCTGGCTCATGACGGAACTCTTGCCATGGCTTTCCCTTCAGATCGCGATACTTCACCGTCAGTTCGGGCATGACGGTTTCATCCCAGACCCCCACGGCGATACCCAGGGGAACGGCCATTTCGCGCATCCGCAGCAATGCATCGTGAGACAGGGTGACGCGCTGCGAGGGGCGCATCGCCCAGTGAAGAAGCTTGCGCGTCATCGCCGCGACGGTGTCGGCATAGGCCGGATCCCTGCCGAGATCCGTCAGCTCGTCAGGATCGTTGACCAGATCGAAGAGCAGCGGGGCGTCACCCGAATCGAACTGGATCAGCTTCCACGACTTGTCGGCGATCATCACGCCAATCATCCCCCGCACACCCGCCTTGAGCGCACCGGCAAAGGTCGAGGCAGAGTAATCCACCTCGCAAATCACGCAATCGCGGTCCAGATCTGTCACGTCGCCATGCAGGATCGGCAACAGGCTATGCCCTTCGAGCCACTGGGCCTGAGGCGTGCCACCTGCCACCGCGACAAAGGTGGGGGCAAGGTCGATCTGTTCGATCAGCGCATCGCTGACTGTGCCGCGTGTCGAATCCGCCATCGGTGAGGGATCGTAGACCAACAGCGGCACCCGAACCGATGTGTCGTGAAAGAACATCTTTTCACCCAGCCAGTGGTCCCCCAGATAATCGCCATGATCCGAGGTGAGCACGATCATCGTGCGGTCGAGATGCCGGTTTTCCTCAAGCCAGTCCAGCAACACGCCAAGCTGGTCATCACATTGCTTGACCAGTCCCATATAGGCCGGGATCACGGTTTGACGCACCTCCTCGCGGCTGAACGTGCTGCCGATCCGGCCCCGGGTCATGAATCTCAGGATCGAGTGTTCGGTTTCGAACTCCTTGCCGGACCGGATCGCCTCGGGGACATCTTCGGGGCCGTAGAGGCTGGCATAGGGTTCTGGGACGATATACGGCCAGTGGGGCTTGATCAGGGACAGATGAAGACACCATGGCCGGTCTGCCGGGGCGGTGCGGATGAACTCGATCGCGCGCCGTGTCATGTATGGGGTTTCGCTATCCTGCTCGGCGATGTTGGCAGGACGGTTGTTGTATTTCAGAAACCACCCCGACAGGATATTGCCGTCCTCGTCCAGTGCCGAGTTCGCGTAATCGTGCCACGGGTTTTCTCCGGGATAACCGCGCGCACGCAGATAGGCGTTATAGGTTTCGGCCCCGCGGTCGTCATAGCGCCCCCCCGCGCCTTCGGGGTTCAGGCCGTCATCTCGTTCGACGAGGTCAAAGCCGCATTCAGCCAGTCGCTGGCCCGATCGGGACTCGGGGTTGATCCCGAGGCGCTCGAACCCGGCGCGGTCGGGGACCATGTGCGTCTTGCCAACCAGCCAGCAGTCCATCCCGGCATCGCGCAAATGCTCGCCCATGGTTTTCTGGCCGACGGACAGCGGGATACCATTCCACCCGGCCCCGTGCGATCCGACATAGCGTCCGGTGTAGCACGACATGCGCGAGGCGCCACAGACCGGCGCCTGCGCATAGGCGCGGTCAAAGCGGACACCCATCGCCGCCAGACGGTCCATGTTCGGCGTGTCCACGATATCCTTGCCATAGCAGGACACGTAGTCGCGCCGCAGTTGATCATACATGATAAAGAGGATGTTTCTGGATTCGGTCATGGTCTTGGGGCTTTCGATGTCGTCGGGCGGGCTGTTCAAAGGTGCGCCGCAGCTTTCAACTCGGCGCGGATCTGATCACCATGAGCGCCTCGTTGGGGCAATGCCTCTGGCCGCCACTCAGGGAAACCCTGGAACCGAGGCGCCGGCGCAGCTTGCAAGACACCATCGCCAAGGCGCCATGTCTGGCGCGCGTGGTTCATGGGGTGGTCATGCGCCTGTTCGGGGCTCAGAACCGGCGCAACACAGGCATCGGTGCCCAGAAACAATGCCGTCCAGTGGGCAAGGCTTTGGGTCCGAAACAACGCCGCCAGCCGTTCGGTGAGGATCGGCCAGAGTGCCTGGTCGTGCTGCCGGGCGAAACCGTCATCGCCCGACAGCCCCATCAGGTCCAGAAACCGGGCATAGAATTTCGGCTCGACGCATTGCACGCTCAGAAAACCGCCATCCGAGGTTGCGTAGCAGCGGCTCCAGTGCGGGCCGTCCAGCATGCTGTGGCCCCGGTTCATCGACAACTGGCCGGATTGGCGCATCGACAACAACAGGTTCATCATATGCGCTGAGCCGTCATAAATCGCCGCATCGACAACGGTGCCGATCTTGCTGGTCCGCGCGTTCAGGATACCCGCCAACATGCCCGCCACCAGATACATCGCCCCACCCCCGATGTCGCCAACCAGTGTCGGTGGCGTGAAAGGCGCCTCGCCGGGGTTCGAGGCATACCACGCGGCCCCGGACATCGCGACATAGTTCAGGTCGTGCCCCGCGACATGGCTCAACGGGCCGCTTTGACCCCAGCCGGTGATGCGCCCATAAACCAGGGAGGGATTCAGGGCATGGCAGGCTTCGGGCCCAAGCCCAAGGCGTTCCATCACGCCGGGGCGGAACCCTTCGATCAGTCCGTCTGCCGTGCTGATCAAGGCCTTGACCACCGCCAGATCCTCGGGCGCCTTGAGGTCGATCTCGATCGACCGCTTTCCACGATCCAGGATAGACCGATCAGGCGCGCCGGGAATTGCAGGCCCTCCCTTGCGATGCGCGACGATCACGTCGGCCCCCATATCGGCCAACATCATCGCCGCAAAGGGGCCAGGGCCGACCCCCTCGATCTCGATAATCCTCACACCGCGCAGCATTGCGTGCACCCCCGAAAGACTGAGGCAAAAAACCTATCCGCTCCATTCATCTCCATGCCTGCCTCGTTCCAGAAAAACAGAAGACCCGGCCCGTAGGCCAGGTCTCTCTCATCTCATCTCATCTCGGCCAGGAATTCAGGGAACCAGAGGGCAATCTGCGGAAAGGCGATCATCAGGACGAGCCATACGAAGTTGGCGACGATGAACGGTCCCAAGGCCCGAAATATGCTGCCCAGTTTGAGATGCGGTGCCAAAGCCTTGACGATAAAGACGTTCATTCCGATCGGCGGCGTCACCAGAGCGATCTCGATGATCATCACGTTGATGATCCCCCACCACACCGGATCGTATCCAAGACTGATGATCAGCGGAAAGACGAAGGGCGTGGTCAGGACAAGCGCGGCGATGGAATCGAAGATCATGCCCAGCACGATGTACATCAACAGGATCAGCGAGAGCACCATCAGCGGCGACAGGCCCATTCCCTCAACCGCGCCGACGATCTCCAGTGGCGCATTGGTCAGCGTCAGCAGGTAACCCATGGCGTTGGCGCCGATCACCATCATCACCATCATGCCCGTCAGCGACGCTGATTCCACGACCACGCTCATTAACTCGTCCCAGCCGCGTGCCGCCGAAAAGTACCAGAACACGAAGGTGATAAAGACCCCGACTGCCGCAGCCTCGAGCACGGTAAAGATGCCCGAATAGATCCCGACGACGACGACAAGGATCGTCGCATAGGCGCGCCAGCCTTCTCCCGCGATCTTGGCGCGCGTCCGCCAACCCACGCGGTCGGTTGCAGGCACGGAATCCGGGTTGCGCAGGGCAACGAGGGCGATCACACCAAGATACAGCGCGACGCTCAACAAACCCGGAACAATGGCCGCCGCAAAGAGTTCCAGCACAAATTGCTCGGTCAGAACCGCATAGAGAACCATGATGATCGACGGTGGGATCAGCATCCCCAACCCGCCGCCTGTGGCGATTGTGGCGGCGGCAAAACCGCCCGCGTAATTGCGCTTTTCCATCTCGGGCAGCGCGATCCGGGTCATCGCCGCGGTGGTCGCCACCGACGAACCGCAAATCGCCCCGTAGCCTGCGCAGCCAGTGATTGTCGCCATCGCCATGCCACCCCGGCGATGTCCCAGAAATGCCTGTGCGACGCGGAAGATATCACCCGAAATCCCGGCTGATGTGGCCAGGTTGCCCATCAGCAGGAACATCGGGATGGCGGCCAGTTCGGCGCTGCTGACGGCAGTGACCGGCTCCACGGCAAGCAAGGACAATGCGGGATCAATGCCGATGATCAGTGCAACCCCGGCGACACCAACGATGGCCATGGCGATGCCGATCGGCACCTCCACGAAGATGAGTGCCAGCATCGCCACGAAGGACATCGCCAGCCAGAGGATCGGATCGTCGACCATGGGTCACTCCGTTGGATTGGTGAGTGGGGGCGCCAGTGAAAGTGGAACGGCAAGTGCAAAGATGGCGGCGACCGCGTACCAGACCGGCCAGATCGGCAGCGCGATCAGCAAGGTCGTCCTGTGTTGAGCCAAGGTCGAGGCGGCGTAGCCGAAGACCTTCCAGGCGATGATCGCAAGGATCGCGACGGTTGCGGCGCGGGCCATCGCGGTCAGCACCAGACGCATCGGGCGCGGAAATCGCTCGCCAACCATGGTCACCACGATCAGCGTCCCGCGCGCGGCAGCCACGGCAAGGCCCGGCGCCATCGCCAGCGGAACAAAGATCGCGTTCATGTCGCTGACCCAGCCCATCGGCGCGTTGAAAAGATAGCGCATCAGCACGTTGGCGACGGTGATGACAACATAAAGGCCGATCATCCCCATCGAGAACACCGCCATGCCCTTTGAAAGGCGATCACAGGCTGCGGCGTAGGAAACGCGGAATCCCTTCCGCGTTTCCCCACCCGCCGTTGTCAGGCGATCATTCGGCACGGAGTCGCTCCAGCGTCCCCTGCACGCTTTCGAGAACGGCCCGGAAATTCGGGCCACGTGCCGCGAATTCCTCGGCAAGACCCGCGGTCAGTTCGGTGAAGTCCGCCAGCATGGCGTCATCAACCGGCAGTTCGCGGTGCCCTTCAAGGGCAAGGGTCGCCTCGAGGAAGTTGGCCGCCTGCTCCGAGAAGGTCTGACCAGCAATCTGCGCGAAGGTCTCGCCACCATGCCGTTCAAAGGCCGCTCGGGCAGCGTCCGGCAGCGATTGCCAGGTGTTTTCGTTCATCAGAACCAGGAAGACCGGTGCGCCCATGGGCAGCCGGATATGGGTCGTGACGGTTTCATTCACCCGAAACGCCACCAGTGCGCCCGGCCCCATGACAGCGCCGTCAACCGTCCCGCGCGAGACCGCTTCCGCGGTTTCCGGCGAGGTGATGCCACTGGTCGGCACCGCGCCCAGAAGCTCTACGGCATTGGCTTGCGGGCGACCTGCTGTCCGGATCCGCAGGCCCTGCAGATCAGCAAGGCTGTCGATCTGGGGCGCGGTGCTGATGATGTTCACGTCCGAGCTGACGAGACCAAGCAGGCGTGTTCCCGCCGGCGTCGGCAGAAGATTGGCGCCATAGGCTTCTGCGAGGGCAATGGAGCCTTCCAGCGGAGTGTGGATCAGGCCGGGAATTTCGATCACGCCGTAAGGGTCCAGTTCACCCGGCGTGAAGACCGGCAAGACATAGGCGATGTCGGCGACGCGGTCTTGCACCAGCTGCGTCTGTTCGGCCGGGTTGCGCCCCAGCGTGCCGCCTGGGAAGAGCTGGTATTCCAGCGTGCCTTCGCTGTCGGCGACGACTCTGTCAAGGAACGGCGCCAGGATCAGTTCGTTGGTGAAGTTGCCGGCCGGCGTATAGGACGCGACGCGCAGCCGGATCGTATCCGCCGCCGCCATGCCGGCCCCGGCAAGAGCCACGGCGACAACGGCCAGGCCCCCGAGCAATGTTGGACGTATGTTCATCGTTTTCCTCCGTTTTGAGTTCGTGCCGAGCACCGGTATCCCTCGCCCGACGGGAAAATGGGCCAGCGACACCCCAATGCCTCCATGGTCTGATTTCCAAGGAGGCGCGCGGTCAGGCCGGTTTCTACCCCGTCAATGTTGATAGCTGTCACTCCTCCCGGCAACGACTCGCGACAGTAATTTAATTGATCTATTAATTCAACACGGAAGTTTACATGCCGCTCGGCATTGTTGCAGACCACGGCTTGATGCGTGCTGGCCCCTTGCCCCATTGACTTCAGGCGACGCGAACGATCTTGGCGGTGCCGAGGGCGTTGAAGCGGTTCANNNNCAATGCGGACGTGGACTTCGGCGGTAAGGCGGTCTGGCGGTCTGGGTCGCGGGCGGCGATGCGTTCGCCGAAAGCCTTGAGGCCGCGCGTCTTCGCCGCGATGCGGCTGCGGGTGAGTGATGCCCACAATTGCCGAAGGTCAAATCGAAGAACTGACCGCATGGCTTGCCGCGTCGTTGCGCAACGGCGTGTCGCCCTGCGGTGATCCGATCAAGCGGGGGCCGTT
>JAGRMK010000034.1:10122-11159 GCA_020441345.1 Paracoccaceae bacterium | reverse complement strand
CGGGCAGGCAGCGCGCGTCCTTTTCGATTGCCAGCACCCGGCGTGCGCCTTCGGCCAACAGGCCGCGCGTCAATCCGCCGGGGCCCGGGCCGACCTCGATCACGTCGGACCCCGCCAGATCCCCCGCCGCCCGCGCGATCCGCGCCGTCAGGTTCAGGTCGAGCAGGAAATTCTGGCCGAGCGATTTCTTGGCCCGCAGATCGTGGCGGGTGATGACATCGCGCAGGGGCGGCAGGGTGTCGATCTGGCTCATGGTTCTCCATCCGACATATCCCGACGCAAGGCAAGGGCGCGGGGCAGGGGAACGGCGCCGGGCGCGTGAACTCGCGTCGCAACCGTGCTAGCCTCGGGGCGCACCAGGGAAAGCCGCTGCCATGCCGCATGCCATAATCTACGACTGCGAATTCCTGACCGCGCCGGGCGCGCCGCAACGGTTCTGGAACGGCCCCACCGACCCCGACCCGGTCATCGCCCAGATCGGTGCCGCGAAGCTTTCGCTGGCGGGCGATTTCGCCATCGCCGAGACGCTGCGCCTGCATGTGATCCCGCGCGGGCGCGACGGAGCGCGGCTGGCGCTGGACCCGTTGTTCATTCACCTGACCGGTATCACCGAAGAGCGTCTCGACGCCGAGGGGCTGGACCTGCTTGCGGCTCTGGCCCGGCTCGATGCCTTTGCCGAGGGGGCGAGGCTGTGGTCCTGGGGCAAGGACGAGTTGAATATGATCGCCGTCAGTTGCTGGATCGCCGGAGTTCCCGCGCCGATGCCGCCAAGGCGGTTCGCGAATGCCTGCGATCTGGTGTTGCGCGCCGGAATGCCAATGGACGATGTGCACAAGACCCGCAGCAACACGTTGTCGGCCTATTATGGGGTGGAGCACCCGCCGTTGCGCGGACACGACGGGTTGGATGACGCGCTGTCGGTAGCCTATGCGGTGCAGCATCTGCTCAGGACCGGGGCGCTGACGCCGGCCGCCTTCGATCCGGCGCATTGACACGGACGGTGCCCTGCGCCCCGGATCAGAGCGGAAAAAGCGCGG
>JAGRMK010000034.1:9878-10035 GCA_020441345.1 Paracoccaceae bacterium | reverse complement strand
CTCTCTCTGGCGTGGTGACAAGCAGGGATCTGACAGAACCCGCCACGCGGCGGGGCCGTGTGCCAAAGCCCCGCTGATCGCCCCGGCATGAGGCTGACGGTCGCGGCAGAGATCACCAGTTGCGCTGAGCCAATGGCCAATGCCGCCCCTGCGTCCT
>JAGRMK010000034.1:427-9838 GCA_020441345.1 Paracoccaceae bacterium | reverse complement strand
GCCAGAGGCCTGCGATCAGCTATAGCGTGACCTTCGCCGTGAGCCCGTTACGCGCGCCGCTGCGCCATGTCCCAGGCCATCGCCATCGCGGCGCGCATCGACGACGGGTCGGCCACGCCCTTGCCGGCGATGTCATAGGCTGTGCCGTGATCGGGCGAGGTGCGCACGAACGGCAGGCCCAGCGTGACGTTCACGCCACCCGCGAAATCGATGGTCTTGATCGGGATCAGGGCCTGATCGTGATACATGCAGATTGCCGCGTCGTAGCGGGCGCGGGCGGCGGGATGGAACATCGTATCGGCCGGCAGCGGGCCGAAGACCGCCATCGACCGGCCGGCGCAGTCTTGCACGATGGGGCGAATGAAATCGTTTTCCTCGGTTCCCATTGCGCCGCCTTCGCCCGCGTGGGGGTTCAGACCGGCGACCGCAATGCGCGGATCGGCCAGTCCGAAATCGCGGATCAGCGCGGCATGGGTGATCTCGATGGTTCTGCGCAAGAGATCCGGGGTCAGTGCGGCGGGCACCCGCGACAGCGGAATGTGGATCGTGGCGGGCACCACGCGCAGCCCCTCGCAGGCCAGCATCATCACCACCTCGCAGCCCCCGGCGAGATGGGCCAGGAATTCGGTATGACCGGGAAAGGCAAACCCGGCTCCGTCCTTGAGGGCCTTCTTGTTGATCGGTGCCGTGACGACTCCGCTGGCCGCGCCCGATTGCACCAGCCGCACCGCGGTTTCGATTGCGGCGATGGTGCCCGCGGCGTTCGCTGGATCGGGACGGCCGGGATGGGCGGGGGTGGCGAAAGGCTGCTCCAGCACCGCCAGCGCGCCAGGGGCGACGCTATAAACGGCGTCGGGTCGGGGCACCGGTTGCCAGCAGGTATTTGCGGGCAGATGGCGCGGATCGCCGATCCAGACGAAGGGCATCGGCAGCCCGTCCAGGGCGAGCCGTGCCGCCAGTTCGGGGCCGACACCGGAGGGATCGCCACAGGTCAAGACCAATGGGGCCGGTCGGCGGGTCATGTCACGGATAGCGGATGTCGGCATTCGCGCGCAGGCGTTGCAGATACAACATGCCATAGCCCTCCAGCGCGACGTTGCGCAGCGCCAGCCGCACCTGGGCGCGGCTGGGAACGCCCTCGCCCGACACGGTGCGACGGCACAGCATCAGCATGACCAGAGCATTGTCCTCGACCAGATTGGCGGTGACTTGTCCGGGGTTCATGCGCTCCAGTTCGGACCGGGTCGATGCCGCGATCTCGCTCTGCGGGCGAACGATTTCAGCGACCGCGGTATCGGACAGGCTCGGCTGTGCGCGCAGAACCTCGGCCGGGAAATCGCCACAGGAATCCACCGCATTGCGCACCTGCTCGACAATCGCGAGATTGGCCTCGGTCCGGCCCCCGGCCAGGGGAACCCGGTGAAAGGCCAGTTCGATCGCGGAATCGGGAACCGAGCGCGAGTTGCGGCGCGCGCGGAGCTGGAAGAACGCGAAAGCGCCGGGCACTTCGATCGGACCGACCACGGTGCCGATGCTGGCGTTTTGCATCACGGTGCCGACCTCGGGCGGTATCACCGCGACATTCACCCAGCGTTCGATGCGGCCGCCCGAACTGGCGCTGGGCGCGGCCGAGACCTGGCGCGCCGCGTTCGCGAATTCCGTTTCGGTGCGAATGCGCTGGATCTGCGGGATGATGCGTTGCAGGGCCTCTTCGAATTGCGGCTCGTTGGGCAGGAAAATCTCGGAGATCAAGACTTCGGTGACTGGCTGCACCCCTTCGACCGACAGCGCCTGATCGATCTGCGCCTCGGTGATCGAGATCTGCGAGCCGTAGGTCGACTGCACCAGCTCGCGCCAGAACACACCGGCGCGAATGAAGGTTTCAAAGGTCTCGCGGTCGATGCCCGCCGCCGCCAGCCGCTCGATCATTTCGTCGGTCGTCAACTGGGCCCGAGCGGCGAATTCGGCCATGCCCGTATCGATCTGGTCAGGGGTCAGACGCCCGCCGAGACGCTGGGCTTCCTGCAATTGCAGACGGTCCTCGATCAGGCGCTCGATGGCGCGTTCACGCGGATTGTCGCCGCTGGCGCCGAGGAATTCAAGGAACCGCATCTTCTGCGTCACTTCGTAATTCGTGATCGCGAAGTCGTTGACATACAGAGCCGCCGAGAACGGGCTTTGAGCCAGGGCGACGGGCGCCGCGAGGCTGGCGCCGATCAAGGCCAGGAACGCCAGCAGAGCGGCGCGAATCCCGGGCAGGATGGGTCGTGAAAGGGCGCGGTGCATGGGGTGCAGTCCGTTTGATTTGTCACGCATGGCCCCGACCTAGCGGCTTGGGGGCAGGATGAAAAGGGGGCTCGTCACGTGCGACAGCTGCGCCCGCCCTCGGTCGGCGCGCGCCCGCCGATGCCCAGCAGGTCGATCTGCATGTTGAACCGGGTCGAGGCGGTGGGGTTGGTCGCGGTCACGAACTGACGCGAGAACGACATGTCGAACGCCAGGCATTCGTTGCGGAACTCCAGACCGGCGCGGGCGGTGGCGAACAATTGCTGTGCCACATCGTAATCCCAGCCGACGCTGCTGGACCAGCCGTTGCCGAACTGGCGCCCCACATCGACGCTCCATTCGCTGAGCGGCGTGGTGCGATTCTCGAACGGGCTGTCGGGCAGATAGAGGTAGGCGGTCGAAATCGTCGACATCCGCCCGGCCCAGTCGAGCCGGGTTTCGGCCCGCGATACGGTGCTGTCGGGCGCCACCAGAACGCGCAACGACAGCGCATAACCGTCTTGATGGCTCAGCCGACCGGCAAGCAGCCAGTCTGAGGTCTCGCGGCCCAATGGTTGCACATGCGCCGGGTCGAACCCGTCATAGGCTGCGCGCCGCCAGATACGGCCAACCAGGGCCTCGCTGGTCCAACCCGACGGATCGTGCCGCGTCCAGCGCAGACCCGCGTTGACCCGGCTGCCATCGTCCCTCGCGTCTTCGCCCGAATACCGGGTCAGCGCAAAGAGGCTGCCCTCGTCGAGCTCGGGCATCGTGTGGTCGTCGTTGGGCAGGGCACCACCGCGGCGGCGACTTTCGATGGCCTGCACGACGGGTTCGATCACATGGCGCGCGCCGCTGTCGGTGGTCATCGCCCATGGCCAGCGGAATTCGATCATCGCCTGACCCACGCGCCGGGTGACCGGATCCGGATAGGCGCTGTCATCCGCGACGCGCACATGATCGACCCGTCCGTCCAGCGCGCCGGTCGCCAGAATGCCACCGGCCAGAACCTCGGTGCGGCGCCAGGTCAGTTGCAGATGGGCGCGCGAAACGTCGCGCCCCTGCACACCGTCGGTCGCGGATTCACGGCGAAAGGCCTGGGCGCCCATCTGCAACCGCAGCGTGCCGCCAATCGCCGTATGGCCAAGGCCGATCCGCTGGTCCAGCTCGGCCTGTGCGACAGCATTGGGTAGCTCGTCGTTGATATCGCCCGCGCGCATCGAATAGAAGGCCAGCGCCCTGGCCCGGGCCATCTGGTCTCGACGCACCCGCTCCAGCGTGACATGCGCGGTCAGACGCGGCGCGCTGGTGATGTCGTAGGTTTCCAGATAGCTGTGGTCCGAGGCGCCGATCAGGTCGGTGGTCAGCTTGAAATCGTTCGACAGGGCAAAGAGCGCACGCACATAGGCGTAACCGCGCAACTCACCGGGCAAGATGTTGTCACGCGTGATCTGGCCGCCGATCTCGATCCCGCCGTTGGTCCGCGCCATCCGCCAGCGAAAACCCATGCCACGCAGCCCATCGGTCGACAGCATCGGCGTCAGCGTCACGTCCTGGGTGTCGCCGATCGGAATGAAATAGGGCAGGCCGACCGACAGGCCGAGGTCGCTGTCGAGATTGACGTTCGGCGGCAATATGCCGCGCGACCGGTCCTGGGCGGGCCCCGGCAGGCGCAGGCGCGGCAGGTAAAAGATCGGCACCCCGGCAAAGCGGAACTGCGCGCGTTCGAACAGCAGCTGGTCGGTGGCCTCGTCATGGGTGACGCGCGCGGCGCGGATTTCCCAAAGCGGCGTTGGATCGGCGGCGCAGACCGGGCAGCTGGAAGCAACGACCGAGGTCAACTGGTTGATGCCGCTGGGATCACGCACGATGCTGGCGGCCGAAATCTGCAATTGCCGGTCCAGCACGATGCGCGCGCTATGCAGAATGCCGGCGCGCAGGTTTGGCGACAGTTCAGCCGAGTCGGCAAGGAACAGGATGTCGGGGCCATCATTGACGCTGATCGGGCCGTCGATCTGAAGATGGTCGCGGCGGCTGTCGTAGACCACCCGCTGCGCGGTCAGTCGCACCGAATCCTGCCAGACCTCGACCGAACCCGAGGCGATCAGCCGTCCGGCACGATCGACATAAATCTGGTCCGCCATCAGGGTTGCGGGCGATTGCGGCTGGGCCTGCGTCGCGGACGGGAGCGCAAGAGCCGAGACCAGCAGCGCCAGCGCGGCCAGCGGAATGCGGAAGGCAGACAGAACGCGCGCATGCACCCGCGCGATCGCCGCAGCGATCCCGGTTCGGGTCTGCAAGTGTCGCGTTCCTGGTGCCACTAGCCATCCTCCAGATGCAGCAATACCCCAAGCGCCAGCAGCATGGAAGCGATCGGTGGCGTCCAAATTGCCAAAGCCAGAGGAATCTGACCGTTTTCTCCCAGCACTTGTGCGAAATTTCGCAGAAAGAACAGCGCAAATCCAGCAAGAACCGTCATCAGGATGCGCGTTCCGGCATTCCCCGCGCGAGCGTGTTTGAAATTCAACACTGCGCCGACCAGCATCATCGCCGCCATCAGCACCGGCAGGGCCAGTTCCGCCTGGAACTGGCTGCGGTGCACACGCGACGACAGCCCGGCACGATCCAGCGCACGGATGAAGTCAGGCAGGCGCCAGACCGAAACGACGCCCGCCCGTGCGAAGCTTTCCCGGATGCGCGCGCCGGTCAGGTCGCTGGGCATCTCCAGCGTGGCAAAGGTCTGGGCGTCACGTTCGGGGTTCCCGGCGGCCAGATCCCAGCGCTTGGCCTGTTCGAGATGCCATAATCCCGGTTCCAGCCGCGCGCGCTCGGCCTCGATACGGACCAGCGGCACGCCGGTCTCGCGTTCGAACAACAGGAACGACACGCCCGAAAACTCCAGCCCGTCGGGCTCTACGCCTTGCGCACGGATCACCGTCTGGCCGCGTGCATCGCCTTGGCGCAACCAGATCGCCGATCCTTCCAGCGAGATCCGCGCCAGTTGATCGGGGCTTTGCAGGGCTTGCAGCCGGTCCTGATAAGCGCGCGAGGCGGCTGAAACCAGCGGATTGAACCCCGCGACCAGCAACGCGCCGAACAGCATTGTCGCAAGGAAGGGTTCGCGCAGCATCCGCATGGCCGAGCGCCCGGCGGACCGGATCACAACCAGTTCCGAGCTGCGCGCCAGGCCCAGCACCAGGCTCATCGAGGCCAGAATCGTCAGCAGCGGCAAGATCTGGTAGAAGGTCGCCGGCACCCGCAGTAGCGACAGCCAGAGAATTTGCGACATCGGCGTGTCGCCGCCGCCAAAGCGGCGAACCATCTCGACGACCTCGAACAACATCAGCATGCCGAAGAACACCGCCGCGATCATCCCGAAACTGCTGGCCAGCCTGCGCACAAGATAGAGACCCAGCGTCATGTGCCACCCTCTCGCGGGTCGAGCGCCATGCGGCGTGTGCGCGCCGACCAGGCTAGCAGGCCGACCGTCACCACCCCCGACACCCCAAGCGGCACGACGCCCAGCCAGAACAGCGTGAGATCCCGCATTGCCGGCCCGCTCAGGGCGTTGGTCAGGGTTTGCAGCAGCGCCATCAACACCACCGCCAGCACCACCTCGCGCCAGAAGCCCAGGCGGCTGAACCCCCCCGCCATCAACGAGGCAAAGCCGATCAGCGCCGCCGCCACCGCCGCGAAGGCCTCGACAAAGCGCGATGTCAGTTCGAACCGGAATTGCGCCGGCGTCGCGCCGGTCTCGGTCAACAGGTGCTCATCGGGCGCTACCAGCAGCGCGGTCGGCAATTCATAGAGACTGCGCCCGCGCCCGGCTGGTCCGATCAACATGCTCAGATCATAGGTGAAATCGCTGAACCCGGTGACCGATAGCCGACCGCTGCGCTGATCGTGGATCTGCGCCTGTCCGTCGATCATAACCAGTTTGGGGCCGCTTGCCTCGGGCACGATCAATGCGGTGCGCGCGGTATAGTCGATGCGCTGCAATTGCGACCTGGAATCGGACAGATAGATGCCGCGCATCACGCCTTCTTGCGTGATCTCGGTGATGAAAAAGGTGATGCCGTCCGTGGGGTGCTGGAACACGCCGTCCTGCAACAGTGACGACGTGATGTTCTGCGCCACCTCGGCCTGGCGCCGCGAAAGCTGGCTGCGGGCCTCGGGGACCAGGAAATTCATCAACACGATCAGGAAGGCGGTGACGATCAGCCCGAAGATCACGATCGGCCGGGCCAGCCGAAACGGCGAGACCCCGGCGGCCTGAAGCACCGCGATTTCACTGTTTTTCAACAGGTTGAGTGTGACGAATGTGGCCGCGACAAAGGCCGCGATGGGCAGCACCGTGCGGATCAGCATCGGCAGGCTGAGCGCGGTGAATTCCAGGAACACGATCATCGGCTGGCCGTCGCTGATCAACTGGTCAAATAGCCCGACAGCCCGATTCACCCAGTAGACTGAAACCAGTACCAGTGAAAAGAACCCGAACACACGCAGCAGCTGCGCCAAGATATAACGGTCCAGCCGCCCCAAGCGACACCCTATCTGAAACCAATCCCCGCGCTCACCCTAATGCCTTTCCCCGCGCGGGAAAACAGGCAATCGGACGCGCGGCCTGCGGCATGTGGTTGCTCTGGTCAAGGGGCGGCTGGCGGGCTAGGTTTCGCCCACATCACCAAGGAGACACCGCGCATGGCCCTGATCCCGGTCGATTTCGCCCCTCTCGACACCGTGGCCCTGGCCGCCCACGCCGGGCGTGTCGTGGTTTTTGCCGATGACACCCTTACCGTCGAGGCGCAGCGCGTTGATCGCAAGACGCGCGGTGCGCTGAGCCGCGCGTTGAAAAGCGCGGCCTGGCTGGCGTTGAAGCCCGGCGAGGCGCTGACCCTGGCGTTCCCCTTTGGCCTGGCGGCCTCGGCGCTGGTGCTGGTGCGTCTGCCGCGCCGCGCGACGCCCGACCAGGCGCGCAAGGCGGGGGCGACGATCGCCAAGGGCCTGACCGAAACCGGCGCGGTGATCGTCGCGCGCGGGATCAAACCGCTGGCCGATCTGGTCGAGGGGCTGGCGCTGCGCGCCTATGGCTGGACGATGAAAACCGAGGCCGACAAGGCGCCCGGCCCGGTGACCGTCGCCAGCCCTGACCCCGAGGCCGCGCGCGCCGCCTGCGCCGAGGCCCTGAGCCGCGCCGAGGCCGTGCATTTCACCCGCGATCTGGTCAATGAACCGGCCAACGTCCTGACCACCATCGATTTCGCGCACCGGCTTGAGGCGATGCGGGATCTGGGTCTTGAGGTCGAAGTGCTCGACGAGGATGCGATGGTCAAGTTGGGGATGCACGCGCTGCTGGGGGTGGGGCAAGGGTCGGAAAGCCCGTCAAAGCTGGTGGTGATGCGCTGGCCGGGGGCCGAGGGCGCGCCGCTGGCGCTGGTCGGCAAGGGTGTTGTGTTCGACACCGGCGGGATCTCGATCAAACCGGCCGCCGGGATGGAAGAGATGACGATGGACATGGGTGGCGCGGCGGTCGTCGCGGGCACGATGCGCGCGCTGGCCGCGCGCAAGGCCCGCGCGCATGTCGTCGGCCTGGTCGGGCTGGTGGAAAACATGCCCGACGGACGCGCGCAGCGGCCGGGCGACGTGGTCAAGTCCATGAAGGGCGACACGATCGAGGTGATCAACACCGACGCCGAGGGGCGTTTGGTTCTGGCTGATGTGCTCTGGTATGCGCAGGATCGGTTCAAACCCGCCGCGATGATCGACCTTGCCACCCTGACCGGCGCGATGATCATCGCGCTGGGCCATGACCGGGCGGGGGTGTTTTCCAATGATGACGGGCTGTGCGATGCTTTGCTGAAAGCCTGTGAGACAACCGAGGAAGGCGCCTGGCGGATGCCGCTGGGCGCAAGCTATGACGTGTTGATCAAGACCCGCATGGCGGACATGAAGAACACCGGCGGTCGGGCGGCGGGTTCGATCACCGCCGCGCAGTTCCTGCAACGCTTCGTCAAGCCCGATGTGCCCTGGGCGCATATCGATATCGCCGGGGTGGCGCTGCCGCCGGGTGAAACCGCCTTTGCGCCCAAGGGGCCGACCGGCTGGGGCGTGCGCGCGCTGGATGCTCTGGTCCGTGACCGGTTCGAAATCTGATCCAGATGGCGGTCGCGAAGTTCTATCACCTGACGCGCGATCCGCTGGAGGCGCTGTTGCCGACGCTGATCGTCAAGGCGCTGGACATCGGGTTGCGTGTCGCGCTGCGCGGCACGGATGCCGGCCGGATGCAGGGCATCGACCGCATGCTCTGGCTTCGCGAGGGGTTCTTGCCGCATGGCTTGGCGGGCGGGCCGCAGGATGCCGATCAGCCCGTGCTGTTGCTGACGACCCCGACACCGGTGGCCGATCTGCCCAACAGCCCCGGCTGCCTGATCACTCTGGACGGGGCCACGGTGGCGGCCGACGAGGCGCGAGCACTCGATCGGCTTTGCGTGGTGTTCGACGGCACCGACGAGGCCGCCGTGGGGGCCGCGCGCCAGCAGTGGCGCGACCTGACCGGCGCGGGGATCGAGGCCGAATACTGGAGCCGCGAAACCGGGCGCTGGGACTGCAAGGCGCGGCATCCCAAGGCGTGAACGGGCCCGGTCTTGCGGGGTGACAGCGGGACGGCGGATGAACCGGAAGGCTGGCGCAACCGGGTCAGGCCCGGTGCGTGGCGGCGGTGTTCAGATCCTCGAACCGCTGCCCCCCCCGGATCAGCGTGTCGAACAGCGGGCTTGGCGCCCAGAGGTCCGCATCCAGGGTTGCGGCGGCGCGCATTTCGTGGCGCAGCACCATCGGGCCGATTGCCTCGCCCTCGGCCATCGGGCCGCCGCGCCAGTTCGGCCAGCCCGCCCCAAGCACCATCGCCAGGTCGATATCCGACGGGCGCAGCACGACGCCCGCATGCAGCAGATTGGCCCCGGCGTTGATCACGGCGAGCAAGATCAACCGCTCGGGCGCGAAGGGCAAGGCCACGGCGTCGGCGGCGGCCTCGCCCAGATCCGCCCCGTTGCTCAACAGCCCGGTGTCGCGCAGGGTGGCACTGGTCACGCCCAGCCCCCGCAGCACCCGCGCAGCCTGAGCCGCGGCGGCGGTCAGCAACGGCAA
>JAGRMK010000034.1:0-339 GCA_020441345.1 Paracoccaceae bacterium | reverse complement strand
TGACGATCTCGCACAGGCGCGGCGCGCGCGACGGTGCCGGAACCAACAGCAACGCGCGATCGGGATGCGCCAGATCGGGCTGGCGCGCCGCGCCCGGCGCCCAGAGCGCCAGGGTGATGCCGGGGGGCAGGGCCGCCTCGAGCCAGGCGGCGTGTTCGGGATCGGCCAGCGCCATTGCCGGCGGCTGACCGGGATCGATCTGCATCTGGCCGGTGAGACGGTTCCAGTCGGCTTCGCTGTCCGATTGGCCCAGCTTCCCGGCGCGCATCCGGTCGAGTTGTGCCTCGGCGACGGATTCGAGCGCGCCAGCCAGCGCGGCGCGGTCAGCCGCGAGCAGCG
>JAGRMK010000490.1:2742-4035 GCA_020441345.1 Paracoccaceae bacterium | reverse complement strand
CGGGAGGGTTCCCCTCCCACGGCGCTGCGCGCCTCCCTCCAGAGTATTTTCGGCAAGATGAACGGGCGGAGGTCTGAAATGGAGGGCGCGGTGTCGCTGCTGGCCTGTCCGGCGGTTGCGGGCGGGTTAGGTAGGGTGCGAACCACGGGGTGAGGGCGCGATGTTTCTGTCTGTATTCGACATGTTCAAGATCGGGATCGGTCCGTCGTCGTCGCATACAATGGGGCCGATGGTGGCGGCAGCGCGGTTTCTGGACCGGCTGCGCGGCCTGCCGTTCGGGGTGAGCGGGCTGCGCGCCTCGCTGCATGGGTCGCTGGCTTTTACCGGGGTCGGTCATGCCACCGACCGGGCGGTGATCCTGGGCCTGGCCGGGTTCGTGCCCGAGAGTTTCGACGCGGCGCGGGCCGAGACGGTTCTGGCCGAGATCATGGCCAGGGGCGTCGTGACGCCACCGGATCTGCCAGCTTTGAGGTTCGCGCCGGCGCGCGATCTGGTGTTCGATTATGGTCCCGCGTTGCCTGGTCACGCCAACGGTCTGATCCTGATGGCGACCGATGCGCAGGGCGATGTGATCGCGCAGGAAACCTATTTCTCTATCGGCGGCGGGTTCGTGGTGACCGAGGCCGAGCATCGGGCAGGCGAGGCGGGGGTGAAGGCGCCGAAGATCCCCTATCCGTTTCACAGCGCCGCCGAGATGCTGGAGATGGCGCGGGTCTCGGGGTTGACGATTGCCGGGATGAAGCGCGCCAACGAATTGGTGATGCGCGACGCGGGTGCGGTCAAGGCGGGCACCCAGCGGATCTGGGCGGTGATGAACGCCTGTATCGAGCGCGGGTTGAGCAGCGACGGGATCCTGCCGGGCGGGTTGAAAGTGCGGCGGCGGGCCAAGGCGATCCATCAGGCGTTGCTGGCCGAGCGCGGTTTGAACCTGACGGCGCCGCATGTGATCAACGACTGGATGTCGACCTATGCCATGGCCGTGAACGAGGAAAACGCGGCCGGCGGGCAGGTGGTGACCGCGCCGACCAATGGCGCGGCGGGAGTGATGCCGGCGGTGATCCGCTATTGGCTGGACCATGTGCCGGGCGCCAGCAGCGAGCGCGTCGACGACTTCCTGCTGACCGCCGCCGCGATCGGCGGCTTGATCAAGCACAATGCCAGCATTTCGGGTGCCGAATGTGGGTGCCAGGCCGAGGTGGGCAGCGCTGCGGCGATGGCGGCGGCGGGGCTTTGCGCCGTGCTGGGGGGGACGCCCGAGCAGGTGGAAAACGCCGCCGAGATCGCGCTGGAGCA
>JAGRMK010000490.1:0-2691 GCA_020441345.1 Paracoccaceae bacterium | reverse complement strand
GGTGCCCTGCATCGAGCGCAACGGGCTGGGCGCGATCAAAGCGGTCAGCGCGGCCTCGCTGGCGTTGCGGGGCGACGGCCAGCATTTCATGCCGCTCGACAATTGCATCGAGGCGATGCGGCAGACGGGGCTCGACATGAGCGAGAAATACAAGGAAACCGCTTTGGGCGGGTTGGCGGTGAACGTGCCGAACTGCTGATGACGCCGGTCTGCCGTTGCGTTGTGTGCTCGACTTTGAAGAAGGTGCCTCATGGCCCATCCCGCCGCCCGCCCCAGCCAGCCCGCGTTGTCGCGCGGGTCCGATCATGTGCCGCTGGGCATTCTGATGATGGTGGCGTTTTGCGCATTGGCGCCGCTGATCGATGTCAGTGCGAAACTGGCGTCACAGACGGTCAGCGTGGGGCAGGTGACGCTGGCGCGGATGGTGGTGCAGGCCTTGTTGATGGCGCCGGTGTTGCTGCTGTTGCGGCGTAGCGCCACCGTCACGCGCGGGCAGTTCGGGTTGCTGACGTTGAGGGCCGCGTTGCTGCTGGCCTCGACTTTTACCTTTGTCAGCGCCGTGCAGCGGATGCCGGTTGCCGATGCGTTGGCGATTGCCTTTGTCGAGCCGTTCATCCTGCTGGCGATGGGCGCGATCCTGTTTGGCGATCTGGTCGGGCCGCGCCGGATCCTTGCATCGCTGGTCGGATTCGGGGGGGCGTTGCTGGTGATTCAGCCCAATTTCGCGGTGTTTGGCCCGGTGGCGCTCTATCCGTTGGGAACGGCCTTGTTCTTTGCGCTGTACATGCTGGTCACGCGCCGTATCGCGCGCGATCTGGCGCCCGAGCCGATGCAGTTTCACACTGCCTGGATTGGCGTCGTTCTGATGGCGCCGATCCTGGTGCTGGGCGCCGGGGCGGAGATTGATGTGCTGGCGTTGTCGAACCCCGCGGCAGTCACCTGGGTGCAGCTGTTTTGCGTGGGGCTTGCGGCCTCGGTCTCGCATATGGCGATCACCTACGCGCTGCGCTTTGCGCCCTCGGCGACCCTGGCTCCGCTGCATTACCTGGAAATCGTCACGGCCGTGTTGTTCGGCTGGCTGTTCTTCGGCGACTGGCCCAATACGCTGAGCTGGGGGGGGATCCTGGTGATCACCGGCTCGGGGTTGTATATCATTGCGCGGGAACGCGCGCTGGCCAGGGCGGCGCGGCGCTCAGCGCGCTGAGTAGCGTTTCCAGCGCGTCCGGCGGCACCATGAGCAGCATCGCCGGCGCGTCGCAGGTCAGTCGCACCTCGCCGCCCGTGGCTCGGTTCGAGGTGCCGATGCGGCCCAGCGGCGTGAAGGCCAGCCCATCGACCGGCCATTCCAGCCCCGCAGAGGTGCAGGCAACCGGGCCCAGCGGAAACAGCGACACGCGGGTGCCCGCTGACAGAGACAATGCCAGCGCGGGCGGCAGCAGACAACACAGGTCGCGTCCGGTGTCCAGGATCACGCACCTGCCGGGGTTGCGTGCCAGTGTGTTCATCGCCGCAAGCGTATGATCCAGCCGACCGCCAGAGAACCCGACCGCCAGAACAAACGGCGCGGCGATGGCGGCCAGGGCCTTGTCGAAATCGGTGTCGTCCTGGGTCTCGACCCGGTGAAGGCGCGCGGGCCCCAGTACCGCGCGCAGGGTGTCCGACAGCGAATCAAGATCGCCGACGGTCAGATCCGGGCAGCGGCCCAGCGCCAGCGCCGTGTCCGCGCCACCGTCCGCCGCGACCAGCCAGGGGGCCGCCAAAAGCGCCCGATCCAGCGTTTTGGCCTCAAGTACTCCGCCCCCGACCAGAGTGATGCCCTCAGATTTTGCGTAAACGACGGACATGTGCTTTCCTGTCAATTGCGGCGGGGGAACGCAGGGTTGGCCACATTCCGATCAAGAAATAACCTTGCATGTTTCATACTGGCGCACCCTGGGGCAGGCAATGTCGGGCCTGATATGTGATTAGGGGACGTAAGCATTATGGTCGGTCCAAGCAAAATTCTGACGGTGTCTTACGGCACGTTCTCGTGCACGCTTGAAGGCTTTGACGAGCCCTTCAACACGATGAAGGCGATCGCAGAGTATTTCCGCGATCTGGCTGCCGAGGATCGGTATTTCGGTGCCGAACCGCCGACCCCGGATGCCGAGATGCTTCATCGCATCGCCGAGCGCGAGATCAAGCGTCGGGTCGAAGCCAAGATCCAGGACAACGGTGTCATCCTGCGCCCGCAGATCGGCCGTGAAGAGGCCGATCTGACGCCCGGCCCGGTTGACGGGGCTGGGGTGATGGGCACCGGGGCTGCGGTTGGCCGCACGCGGCGGGATCCGGGTGGCGTGGCGGCTTCGGCCGTCGAGGCCGCGACCGCCACGCCGCCGGGTGCGGCGCTGACCGCCCATGCCGCGGCGACGGCGCGCGTCGCCCCCGTCGCCCCCGCCGCCGATGCCGAGGCGTTGAGCGGGATTTCCGCAAAACTGCAACGTATTCGTGCCGCCGTGGCCCAGGTGCGGGCCTTCGATGAGACCGATGAAGAAGACGCCACGCCTGCTTCGGTGACGGACCCGCTCGTTACCGACCCCAACGTGCCGCCGCCGCTGCCGCCCGAGGCTTTCGCTGGTCTGACCGGGTCGCTCGATGCCGCCCGTGTCGAGGCTGAGAGTCAGGCCGCCGAAGAGGCCGCCCGTGTCGAAG
>JAGRMK010000489.1 GCA_020441345.1 Paracoccaceae bacterium | reverse complement strand
CTCGACATGCTCATGGTCTGCCATCATCTCGACAAATCCATCCCCGAGGACGTGGCTTTCGCGGAATCGAGGATCCGCCGCGAGACCATCGCCGCCGAGGATATCCTGCATGACATGGGCGCGTTCTCGATCATCGCGTCTGACAGTCAGGCGATGGGCCGCGTGGGCGAGGTGCTGATCCGCACCTGGCAGACCGCCGACAAGATGAAGAAACAGCGCGGGCGGCTGTCCGAAGAGGTCGGCGACAACGACAATTTCCGCGTCCGTCGGTATATCGCAAAATACACCATCAACCCGGCTATCGCGCATGGCCTCTCGCGCGAGATCGGCAGCATCGCCGAGGGCAAGCGCGCCGACCTGGTGCTGTGGAGCCCCGCCTTCTTCGGCGTGAAACCCGAGATGGTGCTGCTGGGTGGCAGCATCGTGATGGCGCAGATGGGCGACCCGAACGCCTCGATCCCCACGCCGCAACCGGTCTATTCACGGCCGATGTTCGGGGCCTTTGGTCGTTCGGTCGAACACTCGGCCGTGGTCTTTGTCAGCGAGGCCGCGCAGGCCGACGGCATCGGCAAGCGTCTGGGCCTGGCCAAGCAGACCATCGCCGTGCAGGGCACGCGGACCATCGGCAAGAAGGACCTGATCCTGAACTCTGCCACCCCGCATATCGAGGTGAACCCCGAAACCTACGAGGTGCGCGCGGACGGTGAATTGCTGACCTGCCAGCCCGCCGAGGTGCTGCCCATGGCGCAGCGGTATTTCTTGTTTTAGGGTTTGGTTATGGAACCCGACTCGAACTTTAGCGACAAGCTTTTACATAATGCCCGAGCGCATTTGTCAGCGGCTCACGCCCTAACAATGAGAGACCAAGTGGACGCAAGGGCGTTCTTGGGACCTACTTTGCTGCTATTGGGCTTTGGTATCGAAGTCATGCTGAAGACCGTTCTTCTAGATCACGGCGTTTGTCCGAACAAACTAGGTCAGAAGCCTTATGGCCACGACATTTGGGCGATGTGGAATTGCCCGCAAATGGAAGCTTTTCGCAATAAGGCACATCAGTTATTGCGTCCAGAATATCAACTTCTCAATAACACATTCACTTCACCGCGTGAACGCAGCCAAACAGATCCCACTTTTCATCCGAAATTGCACAGGGTCGTTCCCGCGCCTGAAACCTTCGAGCGCGACTTGGAGTGCCTCTCTAAACTCCACTCGGGCGCTTCCAATTTCGCGCTTCGATATCCGGTTGAAAGAGTTCAGGTTCCCGATCCGATGCTTTTGGTGGCTGTTTTCGAGGCGTTGGCAGATTGCCTAGAAAACCCTTGCGAGATTGTTCCCTTGCCATGACCATCCCCGTCACCCAAACCGTTCATCGGCACTCCGATGCCGCCGCGACCGACCACGTTACCCTTACCTATGACGCCCGGTTCCTGCGGCGCAAGGTGTTGACCACGGACACCGGTGCGCGGTTTCTGGTGGATCTGGAGCACACGGCCAGCCTGAACCAGGGCGATGCCTTCGTGCTCGATGACGGGCGGCAGATCGCCGTTCGGGCTGCACCCGAGGCCCTGTTGGAGATCACCGGCGATCTGACGCGCCTTGCCTGGCATATCGGAAACCGCCACATGCCCTGCCAGATCGAGGCCACGCGCCTGCTGATCCCGCGCGATCACGTGATCCGCGACTTGCTGCACCGGCTGGGCGCGGGTGTGCGCGATGTGACCGAACCCTTCACCCCCGAAGGTGGGGCTTACGGCCATGGGCGCACCCATGGGCACGATCATGGCGCAGGCCACGGTCCAGACCATGGACATTGACGCGGTCCTGACCCTGACACAATGGCTGTCGCCCGCCTATCCGGTGGGTGCTTTTGCCTATAGTCACGGGCTGGAATGGGCGGTCGAAGACCGGCAGGTCCGCGACGCGCAGAGCCTTGCGGACTGGCTGGGTGCCGTGGTGTGCCATGGCGCGGGTCTGGCCGATGCCCGTTTTCTTGTTGCTGCCTATCGCGCGGACGACCCGGTCCGGATCGACGCCCTGGCGCGGGCCTTTGCGCCCTCGGCCGAACGGCTGAAAGAGACGGTGCTGCAAGGCGAGGCCTTTGCCCGCGCCACGACCGATATCTGGCACCTCTCCCTGCCTGGCCTGACCTATCCGGTGGCGGTTGGGCGGGCGGCACGGCTATGTGACCTTCCGCTGGATGTGACACTGGGGCTGTATCTCCAGGCCTTCGTCTCGAACCTGACCGCGGCGGGGATCCGGCTGATCCCCCTGGGCCAGACCGAGGGGCAGGGGATCGTCAAGGCCCTGATGCCGCTGTGCCGCGCCACCGCCGACGCCGCCCTGACCGGATCCCTCGACGACCTCTCGTCGACGGCCTTTCTGGGCGATATCGCGTCGATGAAGCACGAAACCCAATACGCAAGGATCTTTCGCACATGATTTCCTCGAACGGCCCGCTGCGCGTGGGCATCGGTGGCCCGGTCGGCGCGGGCAAGACCACCTTGACCGCCGCATTGTGCCGCAGCCTGAGCCCGGCGCAATCGATCGGTGTCATCACCAATGACATCTATACCCAGGAAGACGCCGAGGCGCTGGTGCGCATGCAGGTTTTGCCCCAGGATCGCATCATCGGTGTTGAAACCGGCGGCTGCCCACATACCGCGATCCGCGAGGATGCCTCGATCAA
>JAGRMK010000488.1:5461-6597 GCA_020441345.1 Paracoccaceae bacterium | reverse complement strand
TCTTCGGCGATGATCAGCTTGCGCACCTCGGTTGTGCCGCCGCCAAGCGATGCGATCCGCGCGTTGCGATAATGGCGGTTGACCTCGGTTTCCCAGACGAACCCGGATCCGCCGTGGATCTGCACCGCCTTGTCCGTCACCGCCGCGATCATCTCGGCCCCGTGCAGCACCGAGGCCGCACAGAGCTTGTGGATCGCGCCGCGCCCCCCCTCGCCCCGCGCCATCGCATCGCAGGCCGACAGCGCCTGATAGGCAAAAAGCCGGGCGCTTTCGATCATCGTGTACATCTCGGCCAGCATCGACTGGATCATCTGGAACGACCCGATCGGACGGCCGAATTGCTGGCGTGTCGCCGCATAGTCCAGCGACAGGTCCAGGCAGCGTTGCGCCGCACCGATATAGGGCAGGCCCAGAAAGGCCCGCTCGATATCCAGCCCCGACATGACGATCGCCACGCCCGCATTTTCCGCGCCCAGCAGGTTGCGGGCGGGCACGCGCACGCCCTCGAACACCAGTTCCCCGGTGGGGCAACCGCGCCAGCCCATCTTGGTCAGGGTCTGTGCGACCGAGAACCCGGGCGTGTCGGTTTCGACGATAAAGGCCGAGATCCCCTTGGCGCCGCGCTCGGGCGCGGTCTTGGCATAGGTCAGGATGACATCCGCCACCGGCCCGTTCGAGATGAACATCTTTCGCCCGGTCAACACATAGTCGTCGCCGTCGCGCACGGCGCGCAGCGCCATCGAGCCCAAAGCATCCGACCCTGCCCCCGGTTCGGTCAGCCCCAGCGCGCCCACCCTGCGCCCGGCGCAGAGGTCGGGCACATAGCGCGCGATCTGATCCTCGGTGCCGTTGCGCAGGATGTTGTTGAGGCACAGGTTCTCGCTCGGGCCCCAGATAAAGGCCGCGTTGGTGTTCCAGTAGCCGAACGCCTCGCCCACCAGCCCCGCACTGATCAGGTCCATTCCCGCCCCGCCCAGCGCCTCGGGCGCGGTCAGGCCGCAATAGCCGTCGGCGCCCAACTTGGCCATCAGGTGCTCGGGATACCAGTCGTCGTCATCCATCCGCGCGAGCAGCGGGTGCAATTCGGCTTCGGCGTATTTGAACGCGGCGTCATAAACCGCGCGCTGGTCGGGGGT
>JAGRMK010000488.1:0-5388 GCA_020441345.1 Paracoccaceae bacterium | reverse complement strand
CCGGTCCAGATAGGCGCGGGTCTGGGGTTTGTAATGCTCGGCCAGCCCGAGGATCTCGCCCAGATAGAGCGCATAGCCCACCGCGATATCCGCCGCCGTGAAACGGTCCGCGCAGAGCCACTCGGCCTGCTCCAGCCGCAGGTTCACCAGCTTGAGCCGCGCCAGATACCATTGCGTGTAATCCGCGACGACCTGCGGCTGACGGCGGTCCTTGGGCTCGAATCGCCCGTAGCGCAGGATCAGGGTTTGCGGAAAGGTCAGGGTCGCATCCGAATGGTAAAGCCAGTTCAGGAAATCGCCATAAGCCGGATCACCGGGGCCGACTGCCAGCGTTCCGTCGCCGTATTTCTGCGCGAGATAATGGGTAATGGCGCTGGATTCGGTCATCTGTGTCGCACCGTCGCGCAGGAACGGCACCGTGCCAAGCGGATTGACCGTCAGAAACGACGGGTCTGACAGGCGCGGCGGAAAGGTCAGCAAATGCAGCCGATAGGGCAAGCCCAGTTCCTCAAGCGTCCAGAGCGCCCGGAGCGAACGCGCGTCCTTGCAGTGCCAGAGTTCGATCATGGGGCCTCCGGGGTGATGTCAAACAGATGTTGGCGGGCGCGCACCTGGGTGCCCGGTTGAATGGCGATATGGGTCACGCGCCCGGCGACGGAGGCGCGCAGCGGGTGTTCCATCTTCATCGCCTCCAGAACGGCCAGAACCTGACCCCTGACGACGGTCTCGCCTTCCTGAACATGCACCACAACCACGCCCCCGGCCATCGGGGCGGCGATCCGCCCGTCGCCAGCCGTGTCGCTGGCTTCGACCGGGGCAAGGGTTACGTCGCGCAGCGCCAGATCATCGAGGAACAGCACCGTCCCCTGCCGCGCGACCGCGACGCGGCGCGCGATTCCATCCACCCGGACCCGCGCCACCCCGTCCGCCAGCCCGTCCAGGTCCACCAACGCCCCGCCCGTCACCCGTGCGCAGGGCCCTGGGCCCAGCGTCACGGTTACCGGGTGCACCGTTTCGCCCTGCGCAAAGCGCCGCGTCAGAACCGGGGCCGGGCCGCTGGAGAACCCGAAGCGCGGCGCCGGGGCACCGGCGAGGACCAGCACCGCCAGCGCCAGCATCGCCGGATCGGGCGGCGCGTCGGTCAGGCTGGGATCGCCGGCAAAATCGCGGTCGAGAAACGCCGTCGTCGCCCCGCCTCTGGCAAATACCGGATGGCCCAGCACCGCCGCCAGGAACCGGCGGTTGTTGCCAAAGCCCTGCAAGACGCTGCGTTCGAGCCCGGCGATCAGGCGGCGGCGCGCGGTGTCACGGTCGGGGCCATGCGCGATCAGCTTGGCCAGCATCGGATCGAAATCGCCGCCGATCTCTTGCCCCGCGGTCAGCGCATGATCGCAGCGCAACGCCGGGTCGGGCCGCCAGCGCGCCACCGTCCCGGCTTGCGGCAGAAACCCCTGCGCCGGGTCCTCGGCATAGAGCCGCACCTCGATCGCGTGGCCGGTCAGCGTGATCTGATCCTGGGTCAGTGGCAGGGCCTCGCCGCGCGCGACCCGGATCTGCCAGTCCACCAGATCAAGGCCGGTGATCGCCTCGGTGACCGGGTGTTCGACCTGCAACCGGGCGTTCATCTCCAGAAACCAGAATTCGTCGCCTTCCAGCAGGAACTCCACGGTGCCCGCCCCCGCATAGCCAGCCGCCTTGGTCAGGGCGACGGAGGCCTGGCCCATCGCGGCGCGGACCTGCGGCGTGACCGCGGGCGACGGGGCCTCTTCGATCACCTTTTGATGGCGGCGCTGCACAGAACAATCGCGTTCGCCCAGATGCACCGCCGCGCCGTGGCTGTCGCCGAACACCTGCACCTCGACGTGACGCGGTGCCAGCAGCGCACGTTCCAGGATCACCTCGCCCCGGCCAAAGGCCTTTTGCGCCTCGGACCGCGCGCGCGCCAGCGCCTCGGGCAGATCGGCCGGATCCATAACCAGCCGCATCCCCTTGCCGCCGCCGCCATGCGCGGCCTTGACCATCAGCGGCACGCCAATGCGCGCGCCCTCGGCCAAAAGCACGGCGTCGCTCTGATCGTCGCCCGCATAGCCCGGCAGGCAGGGCACCCCCGCCGCCTCGGCCGCCCGTTTGGCCGCGCCTTTCTCACCCATCAGCGCCAGCGCCTCGGGCGACGGACCGATGAACACCACGCCCGCTCCAGCGCAGGCGCGCGCGAAGTCCGCGCTTTCCGACAAGAACCCGTATCCCGGATGCACCGCCCCCGCGCCGGTCGCGGCGGCGGCCCGCAGGATTGCCTCGCCATCGAGATAGGACGGGATCGCCACCGCCAGATCGGCGTTCCGCACCGGCAGACTGTCAGCATCCTCTGCCGTGTGCACCACCACGCAGCGATAGCCCATCGCCCGCGCCGTTCGCATCACCCGCAGCGCGATCTCGCCCCGATTGGCGATCAGGATTGTGTCGAAGCTCATAGCCGTGCCACCCCGAAGGTGTTGGGCCGGACCGCGCGCGCGCCCTCGCTGGCCGTCAGACCCAGCACGATCGCCAGGATGTCGCGGGTCTGGCGTGGGTCGATGATACCGTCGTCTTCCAGTCGCGCCGACGAGGCCAACGCGGTCGTCTGTTCGGCCATCATCGCCGCCGTGCCCTGTTCCAGCGCATCCAGGCGCGCCTCGTCCAGCGCACCGGCGGCGCGCATCTTGGCCTCGGCCACGATCCGCAGCACTTGCCCGGCCTGCGCCGGCCCCATGACCGAGGTCCGCGCATTGGGCCAGGCAAAGATGAAGCGCGGATCGAAGCCGCGCCCGCACATTGCGTAATTGCCCGCGCCATAGCTGCCACCGACCACCACCGACAGCTTGGGCACGCGCGCATTGGCGACCGCCTGGATCATCTTCGACCCGTGCTTGATGATCCCCGCGCGCTCGGGCTCGGTGCCAACCAGAAAGCCCGTGGTGTTGTGCAGGAACAGCAGAGTCACCCCTGCCTGATCGCAAAGCTGGATGAACTGCCCGGCCTTGGCCGCGCCTTGCGCAGTGATCGGGCCGTTGTTCGCGATGATGCCGATCGCATGCCCTTCGATCCGGGCATGACCGCAGACCGTGGCCGCGTCGTATTCGGGCTTGAATTCGGTAAAATCCGACCCGTCCACCAGCCGCGCGATGATCTCGTGGCAATCGTAGGGGTGCTTTGGGTCGGCGGGCACCAGCGCCAGCAGATCCTCGGCGGGGAACAGCGGCGGCTTGTAGGCGCGCGTGTCGGCATCTTGGGGCCAAGGCAGCGCCGCGACGATCTCGCGTGCCTGACGGATGCCATCTGCGTCGTTCTCTGCCAGGTAATCGCCAACGCCGGATATCTGGCTGTGCATCGCGGCGCCGCCCAGATCTTCGTCGGTGGCGATCTCGCCGGTCGCCGCCTTCAACAACGGGGGGCCCGCCAGATACATCGTCGCCTGATTGCGCACCAAGATCACGTAATCCGACAACCCCGGCTGATAGGCCCCGCCCGCCGTCGCTGACCCGTGCACCACGGTGATTTGCGGAATACCCAGCGCCGAGAGCCGTGCCTGATTGGCAAACCCGCGCCCGCCGGGAATGAAAACCTCATGCGCATAGCTCAGGTTCGCGCCGCCCGACTGGCTGAGCGAGATCACCGGCAGGCGGTTGTCGCGCGCGATTTCCTGCAGGCGCAACTTCTTGGCCAGCCCGTCGGGGGTCACCGTGCCGCCCTTGACGGCGAAATTATCGACGATCACAACGCAAGACCGCCCGCAAACCCGCCCGATCCCGGCGATCGCACCAGCCCCGGCGCCGGTGCCGTCCTTATCGTCATACCGTTTGAACCCAGCATAGGGGCAAAGTTCGACAAAGGGCGCGCCGGGGTCGAGCAGCAACGCCAGCCGGTCGCGCGGCAACACCATGCCACGTTTTTCGTAGCGCCCGCGCCCGGCTTCTGCGGCGGCTTCGACCGCATCGCGCACCGCCACCACGGCCTCCAGAGCCGCTTCCATGGCGGCCCGGTTTTCGGCCCCCGCCGCGTCCCTGGTGTCGAGTTCGGAGTTCCAGATTGTCACGCCCGCCCATGCCCTTGTTCAAAGACCACGTTCGCAGGTCAGGTTAGCGGCAGTTTTGCGGGATGGAAGAGGCTTTCTGCCGCATCCCAAGGTCTTGTATTCGTTGACGCGACGTGAGGCTTGCGAGTGACGCAGCGTCGTTCAGCGTTCGGTCAGCTTCAACTCGATCCGGCGGTTCTGCGCGCGGGCCTCGGGCGAGTTGCCTTCAGCCACCGGCCGGTA
This sequence comes from Paracoccaceae bacterium, assembly GCA_020441345.1. Taxonomy (GTDB): domain Bacteria; phylum Pseudomonadota; class Alphaproteobacteria; order Rhodobacterales; family Rhodobacteraceae; genus Pararhodobacter. Next base: position 1,094 of record JAGRMK010000488.1, on the reverse strand, counting down.
TTCGCCGAATCCCGCCGCCGCCAGTCGATCCGGCGCAAAGCCCAGATCCTCGATCATGTACAAGACGACCGACAACGCCCGCGCCTGGCTGAGTTCCCAGTTCGACGCATAGGTGCCGCCCGCTGGGATCGGCACGTTGTCCGTATGACCGTCAACGCGCAGGATCCAGTCGATACTGGGCGGGATTTCGCGCGCCACCTCGGACAGGATCGAGACCACATTGGCAATCTGGGCGCGCCCTTCGGGGGCCAGATCGGCAGAGCCCGGTTCGAACAACACTTCGCTGGAGAACACGAAACGGTCGCCAACGATCCGCACACCCTCGCGCCCGGCCAAAATCGCGCGCATCTGGCCGAAGAATTCCGAGCGGTAGCGTTCAAGCTGGCGCGCTTCTTCTTCCAGCCGCCGGCGCTCGGCTTCTTCCAGTTCGGCGCGGCGGCGTTCCTCGGCAGCGACCCGCGCAAGGGCCGCGTTCAGATCCGCGCCCAGCGTGTCGATCTGGGTATCCGCCGCGACTTCGCGGGCGCGGCTTTCGCCCAGCAACTCCTGCAATCCGGCGACCTGGCGCTGCAATTGCGCGACCTGCTCGTTCAGCAAGGCAAGGCGCCGCTGATCTTCGGTCGAGGCCGCCTCGGCATCGGCCAGTTGCTGCGAGGCCATTTGCAACAAGGCCGCGCGGGTTTCGGATTCGGTCAACTGGCGGCTCGCCTGCTCCAGCGCCGCATCGCGCGCCGCCTGAGCGGCCGCCAGCAGGGTCAACGTTTCTTCGGCCCGCTGGCGTTGCGCCTCCAGCGCCAGGGTCATCGCGGTCAGTTCAGCGTCCGCGTCTTGCAGCCGTGCACGCAACGCCTCGGCCGCGGCAAGATCCGCGAGGCGGCGCTGTTCTTCGGCACTGAGCGCCCCTTCAGAGTCGGCCAGACGCGCACGCAACGCCTCGGCCGCGGCGGCTTCCGCCAATCGCGCGCGCTCTGCCTCGGACAGATCCGCCGCCAGGCGGTCCCGGTCCTGCGTCAGCCGCGCCAGGGCCTGCTGGCGGGCGAGATCATCCTCCGAGAGCTGCACCTGGAGTTCGGCGATCCGCGCCTGCGTCACCT
>JAGRMK010000487.1:421-1792 GCA_020441345.1 Paracoccaceae bacterium | reverse complement strand
TCCGCCGTCGATCCCGGTGCGATCCAGCGGGATAGCGTTATCATGGACCTTCAACACGACGCCCGTTTCATCGATGAACAGCATGTCCAGCGGAATCAATGTGTTCTCCATCCAGAACACGGCGTGCTGCGGCGCATCGAAGACGAACAGCATGCCCGCAAACCGCGGCATCGAATCGCGATGCATCAGGCCCAGAGACCGCTCGGCATCGGTGTCGGCGATTTCGACGGTAAAGGCTGCCTGACCACCCGGCCCGCGCAGGGTCACGCGGTCTTCAGAGCAGGTTGCAAAAGCCGGCACCGCCGCGGCAAGCGACAGGATTGCCAGCACGGCGGCACTCAGACGGGCGCGCATCATGAGGGATCAGTCCTTCTTACTCGTCGCGGTTTCCCAAGACGAGATCGATACCGCCATCCGCCCGCGTTCACCATCGGAAATGCGCAGACCGATGGCCTCGCCCGGTTGCAGTTCGGCGAAACCCGAGCGGCGCAAAACCTCCATATGGATAAAGACATCCTCGGGCCGGCCAAAGACATTGGCAAAGCCAAAACCCTTGACCTTGTCGAACCACTTTACCCGCGCGGGTTCCAGCGGCAGGGCCGCGGCATCGGCATCGAGCCCCGGCGCAGCGGCCATGTCTTCGCCAGGTTCATCGGCGGGTGGCGTGATCGAGAACACCTCGACCGCTTGCAGCCCGCGCTGGGTCTGTTGAACGCTGACGACGATTCCCGCCCGGTCGCAGACCGAGCTTTGCCCGAAATTGCGCAGCGCATTCACATGAAGCAAGATATCGGGGCCACCCGAGTCAGACACGATGAACCCGAACCCCTTAGCGGGATCAAACCACTTAACGCTTCCGCAAATGCGCGGAAGACCACGTTCCATCTCAACCATCGACTTTCCCAACCCAAATCATACCAACAACAGCAGAGTGCCTTTGCATTTTGCACCAAAATGGGGGAAATGACAATTCACGAAGCGTGAATTTCAAGGGTTGAGCCGCACAATTTTCCACGCTTCGGCAATTTTACTCCGGGTGAATCGAAAACGGTCGTGCAACCGGAAGGCGCCATCGGCCCAGAATTCGATTTCGACCGGCGCGATGCGAAATCCCCCCCAAAACGGCGGTCGAGCCGGATTTGCCCCGTGTTTCAGGCTCATTTTCGCGACCTCGGCCATGAGCGATCCACGCGACGTCAATGGTTTTGACTGCTCTGACGCCCAGGCCCCAAGCCGCGATTGAAGCGAACGCGAGGCATAATAGGCATCGGCTTGCGGCCCGTCCTCGCGAGTTACGAAACCGCGCACCCGGACCTGTCGCCGCAGCGACTTCCAGTGCATCACGAAGGCCGCCGTGCCCGATTGCGCCAG
>JAGRMK010000487.1:0-335 GCA_020441345.1 Paracoccaceae bacterium | reverse complement strand
GGGCATCGACCGTGGCGAGCGCGATCGCGTTCGGGTCGTTGGGCTCTCGCCCCTCGGCCTCGGCCAGCCAGGTGCGCGCGATTACGAACGGGTCGTCGCCCGCGAAAATGCCGCTGCGGTGCGAGTCGTCGGATGGGGTGCTCATCGGGGCCTCGTGATTGCCGGATAGCCCACCCTCGCAAGTTTTCACCCCCCCACGCAAGGCCGCATGCCCTTGATGCCCTGCGACCTTTGGCCTAATGCTTGGGGCCAGTTTCATTTATTCCGGAGACCGCGATGTCAGCAGGACTTATGGAGGGCAAGCGAGGCCTGATCATGGGGCTCGCCAACGACAA
>JAGRMK010000486.1 GCA_020441345.1 Paracoccaceae bacterium | reverse complement strand
AACCCCGATCTGGTGGTCGCCTGCTGCAAGGCGGGGATCATCGGCAGCTTCCCCGCGCCGAACCTGCGCAGCAGTGCCGAACTGGGTGACTGGATGGCCGAGATCGCCGGGCGGCTGTCCCCCGATGATGCGCCCTGGGCGCTGAACATGGTCACGCATTCCACCAGTCCGCGCCTGGCGACGGATCTGGAACAGGTAGCGATCCATCAGCCGCCCATCGTGATCACCGCGCTTGGCAGCCCGAAGCCGGTAATCCCCACCGTGCACGGCTATGGCGGGCTGGTCTTTGCCGACGTGATCTCGGTCGCGCTGGCGCGCAAGGCCGCCGAGGCCGGCGTTGACGGGCTGGTGCTGGTCTGTTCGGGCGCCGGTGGCCATACCGGCGACCTGAGCCCGCTGGTCTTTGTCGAGCGCGTGCGCCAGTTCTTTGACGGCTATATCGCTCTGGCCGGGGCGATCAACACCGGCGAGGCGATCCTGGCGTCGCAGGTTCTGGGGGCCGATTTCGGCTATCTGGGCACCGCGTTCCTGGCGGCCGAGGAAAACAGCGCCGAAGCGGCTTACCGCCAGATGTGCGTGGATTGCGATGCGACCGACCTGATGGTGTCGCGGGCCTTTACCGGGGCGCGCGCGTCGATGCTGAAACCGTCGATGGTGGCCAAGGGGCTGGACCCGGCCGAGCTGGAGTTCAAGGTCGCCAAGTTCAACTTCACCGGCCGCAAGGACGAAGCGGTCAAGCCCTGGTCGGGCATCTGGGGCGCCGGGCAAGGCGTCGGGCGCATCACCCGCGTCGAACCCGCCGCCGCGATCATCGACCGGCTGGCCGACGAATATGAATCGGCGCGCACGCGCGTTCGGGGGATGGTCGCATGAGCCCGTTTTCCGCCGCCGACCGCGCCCGGTATCGCGCCGAAGGGCATTGGGGCGACCTGACCCTGCCGGCGATGTTCGCCGCGACCTGTGAGCGGGTGCCGCAGCGGCTGGGGCTGGTTGATCCGCCCAACCGCGCCGAGGTGTTCGAGGGCGAGCCGCGCCGCCTGACCTATGCCCAGATGCGCGCCGAGGTCGACCGCTATGCCGCCGCGCTTCAGGCGCAGGGCATCGGGCCGGGCTCGGTGGTGGCGACGCAATTGCCCAACATTGCCGAACTGGTGCTGATCTACCTGGCGATTTCGCAGATCGGCGCGGTGCTAAGCCCGATCTCGATTGCCTATCGCTCGGCGGAATTACATGACTTGTCGCAGGTGGCGAAGTTTGACGCCTATCTGTCGGTTGGCCGCCTGAAGGGGCAGGGTTACTACGCCGAGCGGCTGGAGGCGCTGCCCGATACGGTGCTGCGGCTGGGGATCGGGTCGGACCTGCCCGAGGGCGTTGTGCGGCTGGATACCATCGAGGCGGGCGCCCCGTCGCCGGTGGCGCTGGATGCCGACGATCTCTTTGCGGTGTTCTGGACCTCGGGCACCGAGGGCATTCCGAAAGCCGTGCCCAAGACCCACAACAACCTGATGGCCAGTTCGCTGGGCGCCTGGCGGTTGCTCAGCCTGCCCGATGGCTCCAACATCCTGGCGCCCTTTCCCTTCGTCAACGCCGCCGCGATGGGCGGGCTGATGATGTGCTGGATGCGCACGGCGGGGGCGATGATCCTGCATCACCCGTTCGACGTGGGCGTGTTCCTGGAGCAGCTGAAGACCGAGGACATCGGCTATACGATGGTGGCGCCGACGATCCTGACCTATCTGCGCGACCAGGCCCGCGACCCTGACCTGCACCCGGCGCTGCACCGGCTGCGCGCCATTGGCACCGGCTCGGCCCCGCCCGACCCTGAGGTCTTCGTGTTCTTCGAAGAGGCCTTCGAGGTGCCGGTGGTGAATTTCTTCGGCTCGAACGAGGGGGCGCAGATGTGTTCCTCGCCCGAGCAGGTCAGCGATCCACGCCGCCGCGCCACCTTCTTTCCACGCGACGGCGATGAAAGCTGGGATCCGTCCCGGCGCACGGCGAATGGCGGCACGTTCCGGCTGATCGACCCGGCGACGGGTGCGCTGGTCAGCGAACCGGGCGGCCAGGGAGAGATGTATCTGAGCGGCCCCGCGCTGTTGCCCGGCTATTATTCGCGCGCCGGGTTCGACCGCAGCAAGTTCACCGATGACGGTTATTTCCCGTCGGGCGATCTGTTCCAGATCTCGGATTGCGGCACGCTGATCCGGTTCCACGCCCGGCTGCGCGAATTGATCGTGCGCGGCGGGATGAAGATCTCGCCGGTGGAACTGGACAACGCGCTGTCGGCCCTGCCCGGCGTGCGCGAGGTGGCGGTCGCCGGGTTCGAAGATCCGCACATGGGGGAAAAGGTCTGTCTGTTCGCGGTGATGGCGCCCGGGCAGACCCTGGACCTGGCCACCGTCACGGCGTTCTGCGACGCGGCGGGGCTGGCGAAATTCAAATGGCCCGAGCGGCTGGAACTGCGCGACGCGCTGCCCCGCACCCCGCTTGCCAAACTCGACCGC
>JAGRMK010000485.1 GCA_020441345.1 Paracoccaceae bacterium | reverse complement strand
GGGTTCAACGTTTGTTCGACGCGATACGGCCGGAACAGCCGCTGTGGCGCGCCAATGCGCTGGACTACGGTGATCCGGCGTTGCATCAGCCCCGCCGCGAGGGCGAAGCAACCCGGCGAGATACCGCCCGCACCGGCTTCATCCGGTCAGAGCGACAGTGCTTGCTGCGGTTGCCGCGCAGCGGGGCGGTGGTCTTTTCGATTCACACCTATGTCGTGCGGCGCGACTGTCTGAATGCCGAGGAAGAAGCCGCCTTCGTCCGGCACCGCGCCTAGAACGGCAACCATCCGACCAGGAGTTTCTGTAACAGGAGACCCCAGAGCGCCATGACCGCGACCACGGGCAAGCGTCGCGATGGCGTCGGGGCGATCGCAGGGGGCGCCCCGCGCAAGGCGGCGCTCAATCGGCCGGTTTCGGCATCGAGTTGCGGCAAGGTGAAGGGGCGTTGAGCGGGCTGCGTGCCAAAGACACGGCCTGCGCTGCGCCGTTCCGCGCGGTCCGAACGGTTGGCCATCGTCGGGCGTTGCAAGCGATCGCCCGGCCCGGGACGCAGGGCAAGGCGGCGGTCTGGTGGCGACATCAGCAGGCGCGCGCGCGGATCCGGTGGCGTCAACAAGGTCGCGATATCGGCCGCCAGAAACTCTGACGTGGTGAACAGCAACCCGCCGGGCTGCCAGATCAACACGCAGGGCGGCGTGGCCTCGAACACGGGCAACAGCAACAGGCGCCCGCGTTGGGCGAGGTCACGGGCCATGGCGTCGGTGTCGGTATCGGGTGGCAGCGCGCCGCGTCGCCGCAAGATGAGGCCGAGAGCATGAGTATGAGCATGCAGGTTTCGCACCAGGCGGGCGCGGGACAGATCCGGCCGGTCGGGCTGATGCGCGCCGGGACGCGTGATGCCGGTCAGGGCATGCGGGGGAAGGGGGCCGTCGGCGAGAGTCAACGCGAGTTCGAACTCATCGGCGCGAAGCCGCAACGACCGTGCCCCCAATCGCAGCCCCGAGATGCGCCGCCCCTCGGCGCGTAAATCATCGACGAGGAACTGCATGGCGGCCACGAGGTCGGGCGACGGGTCGTTCGGCCCGTAGAGCAACGTAGCCCCAACGATGCCTTGTGCCTTTCGCATGACGTCCTTCCTGCTCGCGCCAGATCGGGCGCGCACCTTCCATGATAGCGCGAGTTGCCCCGGCGCGCATGAACGAAGTGCGTAAAATGCCGCGCGACGGGGAGAGCAGAGCTAGTACAGGCCCAGGTCGTAAAGCGTGCGCGTGAAGAGGAACGAAATCTGGTCCCACAGGGCTGTGTTCCTGAGGATGACGAAGGCGATGATTGCGAAAACGATCAACCGGCCCCAGCCACCCCGGCGCCTTGTCTGGGTGACTGGCGAGGCGCTGGTGGGGGGCGTGGCTGTCCGGGGTTGCGCGGCCGGCGCGGGCGTGCTCGACCCGCCCCAGGGATCGGCGATTGCCGTCGGGGCCGAGGGGGGCGTGTCGCTTTGCGGGCTGCGGCCGGCGCGGTAATCCGCGCTGCGCCGCGAGGGCGCTTGCGCGGCACGCTCGACCGTCCGCAGTTCATAGGATGAGGCGTCGGGCGGATCGAGCAGATAGTTGTTGCGTTCGCGGTCGCGATTGGCGGGATGGCGCACGTCGAGGGGATGGTACTTGCTCATGCGGATGTCCTGACGACCGGCCCGTCTGCATCGCGCGCGGGGTCCGGGTCTTATCGGTATACCGCAAAAGGGGCGCCGTGGAAGGCGCCCCTTTCAATTCGTGATCAAGCCTGCAGAAGGGCGCGATCAGCAGCTGTAATACATCTGGTATTCGACCGGATGCGGCGTGTGCTCGTAGGCGTAAACCTCGGTCCACTTGATCGCCATGTAGCCTTCGAGCTGGTCCTTGGTGAACACGTCGCCGGCCAGCAGGAACTCGTGATCCTTTTCCAGCTCTTCCAGCGC
>JAGRMK010000033.1:305-2432 GCA_020441345.1 Paracoccaceae bacterium | reverse complement strand
CGGCAGGACCGCGCCGATCTTTGTGCCGGGTTCCAGGCCGCTGTCGCCGATGTGCTGGCCGAAAAGACCCGCCGCGCGCTGGCGCTCTGCCCCGGCATCACGGCCTTTGCGGTGGCCGGCGGGGTTGCCGCGAACGCCATTCTGCGCACGCGATTGCAAGAGATCACCGGCGACATTCCGTTCCTTGCGCCGCCCCTGGCCCTGTGCACCGACAACGCCGCGATGATCGCCTGGGCCGGGATCGAGCGGTTCCGCGCAGGCCAGCGCGACGACATGACCCTGTCCGCCCGGCCGCGCTGGCCGCTTGACACAACCGCCGCCCCGCTGATCGGATCGGGCAAACGCGGCGCCAAAGCCTGAAGGAGACCCTATGCCCCTCTTTGCCCTCATCTGCACCGACAAGGCCGACCACGAACCTCTGCGCAAGGCGAACCGCGACGCGCATCTGGCTTATCTGAACGACACCGGCTGCGTTCAGGTCGCGGGTCCGTTTCTGGACAATGGCACGATGACCGGCTCGTTGCTGGTGATCGACGTGCCCGACCGTATGGCGGCCGAAAACTGGGCCGCCGCCGACCCCTATGCGTTGGCGGGGCTGTTCGCCAAGGTGCGGATCGAGGAATGGAAGAAGGTGATCGGCTGATGGCGTTCTGGCTGATGAAATCCGAGCCCAACAAGTTCAGTTGGGATCAACTGGTTGCCAAGGGCGACGTGGGCGAGGAGTGGGATGGCATCCGCAATTACCAAGCGCGCAACAACATGCGCGCGATGGTGATCGGCGACCAGATCCTGTTCTATCATTCCAACATCGGGCTGGAAGTGGTCGGCATCGCCGAGGTCTGCGCCCTGTCGCACCCGGACAGCACCACCGACGATCCGCGCTGGGACTGCGTCGATATCCGCGCCGTGCGGGCGCTGCCGAAGCCCGTCACCCTCAAGCAGGTCAAGGCAACGCCCGACCTGGCGCAGATGTCGCTGGTCACCTCGATGCGTCTGTCTGTGCAGCCGGTGACGCAGGCAGAGTGGGACCTGGTCTGCAAGATGGGTGGGCTCTGACCCAGCCGCACGCCGCCAGAAATTTCGTTTCGCATATTGGGGGAACCGTTTTACCCTGACCGGACGAAAACAGCCGCAAAGCGGCACGGGAAGGGGGGAAGAAGAATGGCGTATCTCGCGGTCCTGATTACCGCCATCGCAGGGTTTGCGATCGGGGCGGTCTGGTATGGCGTGCTGTCGAGGCAATGGATCAAGGCGGCAGGGATCGCTGTCGGCGCAGACGGCAAGCCGCAGGGCGGCTCGCCGCTCTTGATGGTTTACGGATTTCTGTGCGTGCTGGTCGTCGCCGGGATGATGCGCCACGCCTTCGCGATGTCGGGCATCACCACGCCGGGCATGGGTGTGGTCAGCGGATTCGGCATCGGCGCGTTTTTCATAACGCCCTGGATCACGCTGAATGCCCTCTTTGGCATGAAGCCGAAAGAGCTGCCGATGATCGACGGCGGGTATGCAACCGTGGCCTGCGCCGTCATGGGCGGCGTGTTGACCTTGTTCTGAAGGGGTGCGCGATGGCGAAGACCGTCAGTTTCACGCAGATGAAGGACGGCACGGCGGCGGATTATGCCCTGCTGCACGATCTGGAAAAGCCGTTCCACGCCCAGACCGCCGACCGCATCCTGGCCGAGCTGCGCCGCCATGGTGAGCAGACGCTGGAGGGGTATCCGATCACCCGGCTGCAACACGGGCTGCAATCGGCGACCCGGGCGGAACGCGACGGGGCGGATATCGACTGGATCGTCGGCGCGCTGCTACATGACATCGGCGACGGGTTGGCGCCGCAAAACCACGACCGGTTTTCCGCCGAGGTGATCCGCCCCTTCGTGCGCTGGGATGTGGCCTGGGTGGTGGAGCATCACGGCATCTTCCAGATGCTCTATTACGCACATCATTACGGCTGGGACCGCAACGCCCGCGACCGGTTCAGGGATCATCCCTGTTTCGACAGCTGCGCGGAGTTCTGCGAACGCTGGGATCAGTCCGCTTTCGATCCCGACTACGACATGCTGCCGCTTGAGCATTTCGAACCGATGGTGCGTGCGGTCTTTGCCCGCAAGGCCCATGACCCCGAGG
>JAGRMK010000033.1:0-283 GCA_020441345.1 Paracoccaceae bacterium | reverse complement strand
GATCCGCGAGGGCTTTGTCAGCGCCCTGACCGCGTGACGATCTGGTCCCAGTCCAGCACCTCTTCGCCCTGTCCCGGGCGTACCAGGTTGCGCGCCATCGCTGCGCCCAGATCGACAACCCGCACACCGCGATACTTGCGCAACGGCCCCACCAGCAACGGGGTCAGCAGGGGCCAGACCATGAGAATGATCGCCTGAGACAGGCCATAGCGGTTCCGTGGCGTCAGGATCATGCTGGGATGAAACAGGCTCAGCCGCGCAAAGCCGAGCGCGCGCAAGGCGT
>JAGRMK010000484.1:1893-2377 GCA_020441345.1 Paracoccaceae bacterium | reverse complement strand
CGCCGCGCTTGGCTGAGGCACGCCGTTGGCCGGGACGGGTTCACTATTCTGGGACCTGCGCGCTCTTTACTCTGAAAATATCCTGGGGGTGAGCCGCGCAGCGGCGAGGGGGCAACGCCCCCTTTGCCTTTTCAGTCTTAGCGCCCACGGATCCGCGGGTCCAGTGCGTCGCGCAATCCGTCGCCAATGTAGTTCACGCTCAGAACTGTAAGCGAAATGAACACGCCCGGGAGCATCGCCCGTGACGGATATTGCTGCAGGTAATCCACACCATCGGCGACCAGACGACCCCAGGTCGGGAAGTCGGGAGGAAAGCCCATGCCGAGAAAGCTCAGCGCGCTTTCGGTGATGATAGCCGTGGCCAGCATCAGCGTTGCCGAAACCATGACCGGAGACAGGACATTGGGCAGGATATGGCGCAGGATCAGCCGGCGCGGCGGGGTGCCGATGGATCGTGCTGCCAGCACATACTCGCGCTCCTTCA